>NZ_JAYGHD010000103.1:0-13926 GCF_034932245.1 Nostoc sp. UHCC 0251 | reverse complement strand
GACGCGATAAATCGCCGTCTCTACAAAGAATGGACTCGTCAATTATTCCTTGACAAACTACTATTTCCGACTTGTGTGTACACCGTAGCCTTTTAGGAGAGAGGAATGGAAGTGAGGTCAAAATTGTACCTCACGCTTGTCGAAAACCGCTATAAACCAATGAGGAAGGATTAAAGACTTACTGCTTGGACTGGAAGGAACGGTGGGAGTGACAACTAAAGAACCAGCCCTTTCCCCCTTCTCCCTTAACCTTTTCCCCACTTCTGTAAAAAGTCTAATCTGCAAAGCAGGGTCATCATGCCAACATTTCAACAAAAACTTAAAGCCTGGATTCGCCTGTTCTTAAACAAGTCGAGAACCTATAATACAAACTGGAACTCTTTTATAAGCAGGTGTGCCGCTTTGCGGATCAATTTTTGCTTTAAATAGAACATTAGCTTCAGGATAAAACATAAAAGCAACTCCTTCAAGAATTGCCCCACAAATAATTTCAATATTCTCTAATTCTCCCCTATCTCCTTTCACTATTACTCGCTGATATTCCTGGAATCCTGCTTTTTTGACATCTAGAGAATTCATTAGAATGCAGTGGCGATGAGGCATTCCTCGATATTTATCTTCACTACGATAAACTACAGTATTGTGTTGACCATAGCTGCGTCCTGTTCCTAAAATTACCACAATTCCTGGCTGATTTTCTGCCACACCAAACGCTGCTTTAGTTGGTACCGATAATTGCGGTAAAGGTGTGACAAACATCTGTGCTTTACCATCAGGTGTAGGAAATGTCGGTTTATCCAAAATCCGCCCTTCAATGACAAATTCCTGTTTGTTTTGGTCAATTTTTCCAATCTTTTCATAGCCAGGAATAGTTTTAGCAATTAATTCTCTAACATAAGCTGTATCTTGCAGCTTACGCCAATTTATCAGTGTTTCGCTATGTAAACGATGAGCAATTTCTGTGATTAATTCTATTTCCGAAATTAGGTCAGCATTAGGCGCTTTTAAATGACTTTTGCCTTCATCATTTAACCGTACAAAATTATTACCCGATTCAGTTGTTGTTTTATGAGGATTTTCAAAGCGATTGAATACAGGTAATATTAAGGTTTGCTGTCTCGCTAATCCGTGAAAATGTCCTAAGTTTGGTTTAGTAGCTACATAAAAGATGGTTTCTATTTGCGATAATGCCTGTTTTACTTGCTGTAAGTCTGGGTTAGCTGCATACAAATTACCCCCTAAACAAAACAGTGTATCTATCTTTCCTAATTCTGCTGCTGTTATTAAGTCACGGGTATGATAACCAGGGGTTTCATTTAGAGGTTTACCTAATAGTTGAGATAGTGCTTGTTTGATTTCTTCTCGCAAGTTTACAGTAACACCCATTGAACCAAATCCTTGCACATTGGAATGTCCACGAATGGGCATTGTCCCAGCACCAGTTTTCCCAGCGTTACCTGTAATTAAAGCTGTATTAGCAATACTAAAAATATTATCCACGCCATTAGCGTGTTGAGTTATCCCCATTGCCCAGGCAAAAACTACACGCGTTGATTTACCAATTATATAAGCTGTTGCTGTGATTTCTTCTTGGGATAAGCCACAGGTGCTAGTGATGTTATCCCACGATATATTATTAGCATAATTTACAACTTCTTGCCAATTTTGTGTATAGGATTTAAGATATTCTATTTTAATCAAATTCTGTTCAATTAGAGATTTTTGCAAACCTACAAATAATGCAGCATCACTACCAGGAATTGGTTGTAAATATAACGAAGATATATCTGAGCCTCCTGTGAGTAAAGATTTGATGGGAAATGCAGGAGACGCAAATTTAACTAAACCGATTTCAATTTGGGGATTAATAATAATTACTTTCCCGCCTCTTTCCCGCAATTTGATCAATTCGTTCATCAATCGTGGATGATTTGCAGGAGCATTAGAACCAATTAAAACTATACAATCACTATGTTTTAGGTTTTCTAAGCTCACCATCGATGTACCTGAGCCGAAAACTTTTTTTAACCCCACTGTTGAGGGTGCGTGACACAAATCTGAACAGTCTGCTAGATTATTACTACCTAGCGATCGCATTAATAATTGTAGTAAATAAGCAGCTTCATTAGATGAACGTCCAGAACTATAACTAGCAATTCGTGCTGGTGGGAAATTAAAGGCTTGTGTAGCGATCTGGTAAACTTCTTCCCAGCTTATACGTTGATAATGGGATGAACCTGATCTGAGAATGACAGGATAACTTAATCTACCCAAGGAATCACATTCTTGAGAAGTAAGTTTTTGTAATTCACTGATGCTATTTTCTCGAAAAAAATCTTGTTTAATTCCTGGTTGCAATTCCGCAGCGATCGCCTCTACACTTTTAGCACAGCGTTGTAAATATTCTCCCGCTTCATTAACAAACCCTCCTTTTTGTCCACCTGTACCCCAAGCGCAGGATAAACACGCACTTTTATGATTGAGAGTTTGCCATAATTTTAATCCTTGTGGTGAGAGAGTTTGTTCTACCCAATACTGAAGCACAGGTAAACCACCCCCAGCAGGGGAGCTAGACTTGTTCTGAGGTAAGTTATCCATACTTAGCTAAATCTCAACTCGCTTAACTAATTATTATTATTATTATTGCTAAAAATTATTTGGTAAGTATTAATTTAATTTGAAACTATTTGTAACACTTACGTAGAAATGCTTTTCTTGCTCTAACTATGTAAAAGAGAGCGATAGAACCAATTTAACTTAATCTTATCCTTTTTTTGATTTGTTCTTAGTTGTATTAAGAGTTTTAATGCAATATATTTCATTGAATCAGTATTAAATCTTCTATAAAAATCCGATTTAATTTTTGAAAAGCTTGGCCCCTGATAGCTTTGAGTTCTATCAATCAAAGCTTCAGTATACATACAACTATTAATACCGGACTATTAATAGTTGTATGTAATATTGTCAAAACAGGTTTAAAGATTCAGCCTGAGTGTTTGGTATCGTACTCTCTAAATCAGGATCAACTTTATGTATCGATTCGAGATCAGTGCATACACGCAAACAGGCGAATCCATCGGTCTTGTCGGTTCGACTCCAGAGTTAGGACTGTGGGACATCATGAAATGTGTCCACCTGCATACAAGTAGCGATCGCTATCCTTTATGGTGGACAGATGAAATTGACATTCAGCAGCCTTTAGAGTTGGGCGATGGACGGAGAGTTGAATACAAGTACATACGTCTCGATGCAAACGGTAATGCCCGATGGGAGAGCTTACTAGATACAAACCGATGGATTCCCATTGATCCCAACGATCATTCCAGCACAATTATTGTGGATGATGGCGCATTCGGTTATTTACAACCTTATCCCTTTGGATACATTGAGAAGTCGGCTGTCAGGATGCCCGTGGAAGAAGGGGTTGGAAGGCTCAAAATCGTGGTCATTGGGAGTTCCGTCGCATTAGGTCATAAAGCCTGGTTTTTGAAAGGTTGGGTCTGGCTGTTGGCACAAGCTTTACAGCAAAAATATGGGCATAAACTCGTGAATGTATCCGAGGTGGGGGCGAATGTCAGCAGAACGATCGCTCGATTTCCCTGGTTTGTCACCCCAGAACAACCAGATATCGTAATCATTGCCCTGTCTCTGGGTAACGAAGGGTTAGCTTACTGTCCCCCTCACGAACGACGAGCAATACAACGGCGGTTTGAAAGTGGCTTGCAGCAGCTTGTGAAAATGACGCGCGACATCGGGGCAATTCCAATTCTGGGCGGAGTCTATCCCAATGGCGACTATTCCCTGGAACATTACTGGCTGATCCGAGACACACAGAAGCGAATGCTAAGTTGGGGCATACCTGTACTGGATTGGTTGGCAGCCGTGGATGATGGTCAAGGACGATGGAAAGCGGGGACATCTTTCGATCCGGCTCACCCGAACACGATTGGTCATAGCCTCATGTATCAGCAGATCGACCAGCACCTATTTGACATCGACAAAGACGAATTAGCAAAAGAAAAACAACGCTGCCAGCAACCGAATGAATTTCCCATCTACTTTGATAATGTGGGCTTTCATGTCTCTGTCTGTATGGAAGATAAGCGTTTACGGATCGTTAATACATCGCAATACAGCTACACGATCGCTCCCTATTGGCAGGAACTACAAACTGCATTGCAAAGTAAGGCTGGATTGATACCGGGTATCTACATTACGAAAGATACTCAACCAGGGACGCTCCCCTTCTTTGCTGTAGAGGATGGCGCGATCGCAACTACAATAAACATTCCCCCTAGTGCCAACCTAGAATATACCACCGCCTTCAATCTCTTTTCGCCGAACAACGTTTTATTCTATGACGGGCATCTGGGAATTTTGCAAGCGGACGAACGCCACCTCTGGGTAATCAACGAATCAGACAACGAGTACAATATTCAGCCGATGTGGACGGAGGTTTGCAACGCACTTAAAGCTATGCCATCGGGTGTCTATGAAGATCCGCTTTATCCCGACGCCCCCTTTCGCACGATGATGATTGGCAAGGATGGGCTAGAAAGCCGGGTGAAAGCACCACCGAAGTCTGCGATGCTTTTCCAATACAAATGCAAATTATCGGATATCAGCCGTGTCGCCATTCTTCCCCTTGGCGATCGCTGTGCCGTCCGTATGATGCTGTATAAGATGGAGTACGATGGCCCCGCCTTTCCCTTTGATCTAACGCGCACCACCAATATTGGAGATGTCGCCGATGCGATCGAAAACGGTTTTTATGATATGTGGAACCCTGCTTTTCTGCATTACAGTCCCGATGCAGGCAGAATTTACCACAGTAAATGGTCAGGTTTATCCTTTGCCCATGAAGTCGAGGAGACAGACAGCCCAACCAGCGATATGTATCCCGTCTATGAACGGATGCGCGTTCGCTACACAGCACGCGCTGAAAGGTTTTGGTATGCACTGCGGCACTGCGACAAAGTGCTTTTTGTTCGCACAGGAATTAGCGATCGCGGTGGTGTGATAAATTTAGTCAACAAGCTGGAAAAACAATGCCAGAGGAAACCATTTCATCTGTTGCTTCTTTCTCCCCAGAGCGATGATGAGTTTTTAGGCCTTCCCAATGTGCTGCACTACAATGTCGAGTTTAATCCCGATCGCATGTATGACGATTTGGGACACTGGATGTACTGCACAGAGGTGATGCGAGGAATTTTGGAATCTCTTGGGGTTTCTAGTAAAAACCTCTTTTGGTGTCCACCTAAAATACCGAAGGGGTGAGAAACTGGGTAGAGGCGATCCGCTCAAGCCCTTTGACTCAGTGGTGGTTGGCGTTTTCTAGTATCTATTTTCAGAGAATTTTAGTTATCCTTGAATATGCAATATAAACAAGATTGGCTCCAGTGATTAAAGCATTTTCATCTTATGACAGACTCCGGATCAAATGATAGCCCGGAATTACTTTCTGTAGCTCAAACTGCCAAGCTACTTGATGTAACTCGTCAGCGAATTCATGACCTAATTAAGAATGGTCAGATTATAGCTCGCAAACTTGGGCGTTATTATTACATAGAAGTTGCTGAGGTACAGAGGTATCAGAATCAACCTACTGGAAAACCTTATCAGCCGCGTAGTACAACCTCTCAAGAAAACTCTATTGACTATTGACAATAGAGTTTCTATACTCAAGCTATACTAATGTACTAAAGGTTAACTCAATGCTCCCGTTTCAAGCGATCGCACCTGATGTTGCAACTCAACAAGGACTGCAAGAGGTTTACATCAGTGAGCATGGCATACTCTACCAAGGAGACTGCCTTAAACTACTATCAGCTTTACCTAATGAGTCAGTGGATCTGGTATTTGCCGATCCACCTTTTAATCTCGGTAAAGAATATGGTGAAGGTATAAGTGATCAGATGGAGGCAGATAAGTATTTAAGCTGGTCGCAAGAGTGGCTTGATGAAAGCATTCGTATACTTAAACCAGGTGGCAGCTTATTTATCTTCAACCTGCCCAAATGGTGTATCGAGTACGGCGCATATCTTAATCGTAAAGGAATGTGGTTTCGGCATTGGATTGCTTGCAGAATGCCGAAAGCTTTTCCTAGAGGTAAAAAGATGTCTCCGGCTCACTACGGACTGATCTATTACACAAAAGGGGAACCAGCCGTTTTCAACAAAGTCTACACACCTATTCAACTCTGTCGGCACTGTGGCGGAGAGATTCGTGATTATGGTGGGCATCGAAAAAGCCTCAATGAACAAGGCATCAACTTAATGGATGTTTGGGATATGCCGGAAGATGTTTGGGAGGATGCCCCTGAAGCTTCCACTACTGAAGTTTTATGGACGTTAACTGAGGAGATGTGGACTGATATTCCACCCGTTCGGCATCGTCGGCACAAAAAACGAGTTCCCAATGAACTAGCTCCCATTATGCTGGAACGGATTATCGCAATGGCATCTGATCCAGGGCAGATTGTGGTTGATCCTTTTGGGGGTTCTGGTACTACATTTTATGCAGCAGAAAAACTACACCGTTACTGGATAGGTTCAGAAATTGGAGATACAGAGCCAGCAGTAGACCGCTTGACTGACTTGGCTAATGGAATTGTAGAGCAATGGGAATCGGCAAGGGGAAGCAAGAAATTGAAACAAGGCAAAACAACTGCATTACAACTGCCCATTCCTTACTCTACATAGCTATTCATGCAGGAAAATTTAGACTAATGCACGACCATCTGTTCCTTTGGTAATCTTTGGTACATTGTCATCTAATTGATCATGTTCAATCACGAAGATGGCAAGAAAACCTTCTTCAATGTGAACTGCCCGCCAAACATCAAAATATGGCTCTAGCTCTTCATAGTTGCCAATCCGATCAGTTAGATAAGGGTAGAGTTTTCTACTGGGGAGTACCAAGACAGCACCTAAAAAGACACCCCGTAGTAATCCAAGACTCAGTTTATTAACTGCTCGATGGCTTGAAGAGATGTTACCCGTTTCCCACTCAAGCGCAAAAAGATATTTGTCAATGATCTTTGTTGCATCGACTTTTCCTGGCGATCGAGTTGCATAGTTAATCGAAGTTTCGAGACTCCATCCAAATTTATCTCTCAATGTAATCATGCAAGCATCTTTAATTGGCTTGACGCCATTACCGTGCTTTGTTGGATTAATTGTAAAACTGGATGCACCAGGTGGATGAACGATTAAAGAGATAGCATCACGAATTTCAGCCCGAATGATATACCAATCGTTTGATTCTTCAAAATTCCCAATACTGATTAGAGAAACTTCTTGAACAATTTTCATACTAACTACTTATTGACTTAGCTATGCAAAAGTAGTGCAGGTTTGCCTATTTGTTGCAATTAAGTTTTGTTTCTACATCGTCTAACAGATAATCTCGCGCTACGCCCTCATAGTCAACTAGCCAGCTAACTTTAAACTCCAAGTCAATTTGGCGTTGACGATCGCTATCAGCAAAATAGCTCAACTACTGTCGGCTTAGTAACTTTCCCCATCGCGTTGCGCGGTAATTCTTCAACTATCAGAATTTGGGTTGGCACTTTATAGACTGCCAATCGCTCTTTTGCCCAACTCCTGAAAGCTTCTAATGTTAGAGGTTGTGACCCTTGCAATACTAACGCCGCACAAACCCGTTCACCCCACTCTATATCAGCAACCCCAACCACTGCACATTCCTGAATATCTGGATGCGATCGCAATACTTCTTCTATTTCCAAAGCTGAAACTTTATACCCTCCAGTTTTGATGATATCCACGCTCATCCGCCCCAGAATCCGGTAGTTGTCGTTCTCAACTACGGCGGTATCTCCAGTACAAAACCAGCCATCTTGGAAAGCTTTGGCGGTTGCTTGGGGGTTTTGCCAATATTCTAGAAACACTCCGGGGCCTTTAACTTGGATTTCTCCTGGTGTTCCTGCTGGGACTAACTCCCCGTTCTCATCTACTAATCTCACTTCAACTTCAGGCAGAGGCTTCCCCACATATCCAGACAACCGTTCACCGTGTAAAGGGTTCGATAACGCCATACCAATTTCCGTCATCCCATAGCGCTCCAGCAGAAAATGGCCGCTGATGCTTTGCCACTTTTCTAAAACTTGAACTGGTAATGCTGCCGAGCCAGAAACCATCAGGCGCATCTTAGCACAGCCTTCTGACATACTTTTTTGGCGTTCCTTAGAGGCATCCCAAGCAGCAATTAGCTTTACATAAATTGTTGGTACTGCCATAAATAGGGTTAAGTCACCGTCGCAAATTCGGTTCCAAACGGTTTGGGCGTCAAACTTGCTCAACATATGACACTCCGCGCCAGCCCATAAAGCACAAGTCAGGACGTTAACAATTCCATGAATATGATGTAGTGGCAGGATATGTAAAATGCGATCATCCGATGTCCATTCCCAAGCGGTAGTTAAGCTAGTCACTTGCGCTTGAATATTTTGATGAGTTGTAACTACACCTTTTGGTTTACCAGTTGTACCGCTGGTGTAGAGAATTAAGGCGCGTCTAGTGATATCTACCTCTGGAAGGCGACTAATATTAGATGGCAGCGTTTCTGAAGTGAGGATAAATCGCAAATTATGTTCTTGGGCAAGCGATGCCTGCGGCGGTAAACTACGCAGTATATCCTCAAAATTGGGATGAGCAACAATAATCGATGCTCCAGAGTTGGTAATGACATACTCCAATTCTGGGCGTGGATGAGAAACACACAGAGGTACAGCTATGCCACCAGCACGCCAAATCCCCCATTGAGTGGCTACATACTCAAACCCAGGCGGGATGAGAAAAGCAACTCGCTTCTCCTGTAAATCTTCTGCATTCTGGAGAAGACTTGTCGCTATTTGACTGGAAGCGTGGAGCAAATCCCGATAGGTAAATACTCCATCTGTTGTAGCAATCGCTGTTTTCTCGTTGTGTTCTTCAGCACGAATAATCAGTGGGAGATTCACGTTTATTTACCTATTTTGAGTTGATTCAGTCTACTTACAGAAAAATTGGGTTTAAAGCCCCGTGCTTCTAGCACGGCTTTTAATTCATTAGTGTACTAAGATGCTGCTATACTAACTCTAGTGGAAAGGTAATCAACCACTTAAAAAACCTAGCCGTCGAAAGACAAAGCGCTGAACCTTGATAATTGAATCTATGCGGTTCTACTGCATTATTCTAGTTTCCTCCTAGCAGTAGGTAAAAGATTTATAGGAGCTAGACGACTCAGAATTTTGAGACTATTTGTTTCAAACTAAACAGGACTTGCAGCAATGCAACTACCGAGGGGCACTCGGAAAGTTAACGCTTGGGGAGAGTCTCACCTCTGGCTTAGATGACGCAAGGACTCTAAGTTAAGTGATCTCATTGATTCAAGAATCCTCGTGCCTTTAGGTCGAGGAGTGTCAAAGAAAGCATATAGCAATGCCAAACAAGATGTAAATTTCCCTATTCCCTATCCCCTATTCCCTATTCCCTTCCTCGCTACAACCAACGTTGTTTTTTAGCATAACTAATACTAATAATTACAATTAATGCCATCACGCAAATTACAGCCGGATAAGCCCAAGGTTGCTCTAATTCCGGCATGTTTTTGAAGTTCATACCATAGAAACCAGATATGAAAGTTATTGGTAAGAATATGGTTGAGAGGATAGTCAGACGATTAATTCGTTCACCAGTTTTGCTAGCAATATTATCGCGTTGAATTTCCATTAATTCTGACATCCAGGCTCTTAAAGATTGATATTCTTGCCAGAGTTTATCAACCTGATGAACTAATTCTTGATTGAATAGTTCTTTCACTGGCTGGGTGATCCATTGGAAATCTTCGTTATCCATAATAGCCATAAGTAACTTGATACTTTGAAAATTACGGCGTCCCGAACGAGTAGATTGCCTCATGGTGGCAATCTTTTGGTACGTTGATTCATCACCTGAATTTTCTAAAACTTCATCTTCTAAATCATCAAGTTTTCTAGAAATATAATCAAATACATTATCGTAGTTATTCAAAATATATTTAAAAATAAGATAAAAAAGATAGTCAATACCCAGGTTTGGAATATCTGGAGTTCGCTTTTGCAAATTATTAGCTAAATTACTTAAAATTTTTAGTTCAGTGATTTCAAAAGTGATAATAAAATTGTTGCCAACTACAATATTGCCACGCACAGCTTCAAACTCGTTATTTTTTATTTGAGAAGTTAGAATTTCATAACTATCAAATAAACAATCTTCTACGTCTTCATCAATTCCTAGAGAGCAATGATTAAAAATCATCTCAACACGAGATGGATTTAGTCCGAAATGCTTGATAATTTTAGCGGTTCCAGTTCTATCGCGGAAACGAATACAGCGCAACCAAATATTGTGAGAACTATCAATTTTTTTAAGTACCTTATCAACATCATTGCTAGTGAACAATTCCAGGTTGTCTGGATAAAAAGTGAGAAGAGTTAGCATAAAGCCATCCTAATTGAGTCATAAGAAAATACAGTAACTCATGGTAGGCACTCAGAACTTCAGTCCTTAGTAAAAACTATTTGAGTCATAGCTCAATTTTTTTCTTTTTTCCCAGATTTAGGGCGATTAGTTGGCGCTGGTGCTGACTTATTTTGCAGAATTGCAATTTCTCTTTGTGCATCTTGATAACTATTTTTTTCTCCTTGCAGTTGGAATAGTTTTGCAGCTTTTTTGAAATCTGCGATCGCTCCCTGTTTATTTTTCTGCTTGGTGCGAATCACACCCCGGTTATAGTAGGCTAAGGCATTGTTGGGATTAATTGCGATCGCTCGTGAATAATCCTGATTTGCAGCTTTAGCATTTCCTAGTTCTAGATAGGCGTTACCACGGTTATTGTAAGCTGCTATATCATTAGGATCTAGTTTCAATGCTTCGGTGTAATCTCGAATAGCGCCTTTATAATCTCCGAAAGAAAAGCGGTGAATACCTCTGTGGATGTAAGCTGCGCTAAATTTAGGATCAATCTGTAAAATACTGTTGTAATCTTCAGTAGCTTCGAGTTTATCTCCCAGTTCGCTGTAAACATCACCACGATAAAGATAGGCTTCTATGTATTTGGGATTGATGTTTATTGCGTCCGTGTAATCTTTCAGTGCTGCATATTTTTGTTTATTAATAGATTGAGTTAAACCCCTTTGATAATAAGCTCTAGCATCAGTAGGATTAATCTTAATTACTGTATCAAAATCTTGGATTGCTGCAAGTCTTTGTCTGAGGCGACGGCGAAGAATTCCTCGCTGCAAGTAAGCTTCGGTATACTGAGGCTTGAGAGCGATCGCTTTGCTAAAATCTTCAATACTCCCTTTACTATCCTTCAGTTGAGCACGCGCTAACCCCCGGCCATAGTAAGCATAAGCATTCTCAGAATTCAATTTAATCGCTTGGGTATAGTCTGCGATCGCTTCTTTATATTTGCCTAATTCAGAAAAAGCAAATCCTCGGTCAAAATAGGCATTAGCATCTTGAGGATTGAGCAAAATGGCTTGGCTAGAATCTGCTTGTGCTTGCTCGTAATCTCCTAATCGATAATAAGCATCGCCTCGTCTATTATAAGCCAGAGCATTTTGGGGATCTAATGCAATCGCCTGATTAAAATCTTCAACTGCTCCTTCATAGTTTCCTGCTTCATATTTATTGACTCCCTCTTGGTATAATGTCTGTTGAGCATTAGTTACAGGTTTTAGCGATCTCAATTGCCATGCTCCACCAGCAAGTGTGATACAGCCAGCTACCCCCGTCAGAACTAGTAATAATTTTTTCTGATGCTGTCTTTGCTGATTGTGCTCAACATTTGTGATCTTTTTCAGATCGTCTAAAACTTCGGTTGCATACTGGTAGCGCTTACGATAGTTAAAACGCACCATTCTATTAATAATCCTTGCTAATTTTTTGTTAACTTTTAAATTTTTGTTACACCAAACTATTTCACCTGTCAGCCGATTTTTCTGACTTCGCAAATTAGAGATTTCGTTTTCAGATAAACCTAGAAGTGCTGCGATCGCAACGATACCTAAAGCATATATATCGCTGTTGTATTTGAGATTACCGTTAACCTGTTCTATAGGCATATATTCGAGATTGTCAACGGTATTAGTGATGGCTTCATTAACAGTATTAAAATCAACCAAAACTAACTTTTTATCTGACTCTCGACGAATAATATTTCCTGGCTTAATATTCTTATGGATCACACCAAAGCTATGGACAATAACTAAAATTTCTAATATCTCTAATAAAAGACTAATTACTTGCTCTTCCCTCAGAGGTTGTCCCTGTATAATTTCGTCAGTTAATGGATTACCGGGTATGAATTCTTGAACTATATAGAATTCTTCATTCTCTTCAAAATCAGCTATTAGCTTCTGAATTTGCTTGTTTTTCTCCCCTATTTTTTCTAAAGTTGCTGACTTACTAGCAAACAAGCGGCGTAGGATTGTTACAGTTTGGGGATTACTAGGAGAACGTAACTGCTTTACTATAAACTGGCTACCAGGAAGATTAACATCTTCAACTAAATACGTTTTCCCCTTTTCACGATCATTGAGAACTTTTAGTATTTGATAATGTCCATTTAGTAAATGACTCTTCATCAATATAAATATAGTCTAATAAATTATTTGATTATAGTTTACGTGTTATTACTGGTTATTTTAAAATATAAATATTTTTTTACAAAAAACTTCATGCCATTTTTACAGGTAAAAGTATTAATAATTAGATTCACTGACGCTTCATATTGCTAGCAACATTTTTCTCTCATGAAAAATTTTCCAGGCTCAATACGGTTATATATTACCAAACTTGAGTAAGATTTTTACATTAAATGAGACTTGGAAAACAGGTGAGTAGATAAGGTAAATATTTTGATCTTGATTTTTCAGCAATCGCACTCATGATACCTAATCCTCGAATAGGGTAAAATAATAGGAGTTTTAATTATTTAGAACCCCATATAAAAATTGAAATTCAACGTATTTGGGCGAAAAAAAAGCTTAGTAGCTACTGCGAAGCGTCAATTGCTCAACGCGCTCAATTACCGCGACATAGCTGCTATTAATAGCTTAATTGTAGAGTGGCAAGCGATTTTAGGATTGGAAAAGTTAACTAATTTGATTGTTAATGAAGTAATAGTCGAGTGCGATTCTGACAGCCATAGTTGGTTTTGTCAAACTTTTCTTGGACAAGCCCAATATGAACAGATGGAGGAAAAAGCTCAAACTAAAGTCTTTCAACTTTTAGTGAATAAAGGTTTGGAACCGGGCAAGGACTTTAGTTTTGGGGCCGATCGCAGTATTATTATAGACGATCGCGCCAAGCAAATCTTACTTACCGAATTACCACAAGAGCATCAAGCATCATTTGAGGCAAAGTTAGAAACCTCGTCAGTCTTAGATCCAGTTACGACCATTGAACAGCAGTTAGGGTGTGCATTTTTTAGCAATTTGACTGAGATTGTCATCCAACAAATGGAGTTACTGAGTAATTCTCAAGCGGCGGCTTATTTAGGAGTATTGTTGGCTGGATTGGTGTCGCGTCATCCTCAACTTAAGGATGCAGATTTTCCCACACGATTTATTGTCAATGTTCTCCAAGGACTGTCCCAAGAACGAGCAATGCTAATCTTGAACGATCCAGAGACAAATCCTCAGTTCGATGAAATTATTATCTTTGGGCATTTATTAGCAGCGATGGGAGATAAACAATATTACCGCATTGCTGAGGAAGACGGTGGTATTAGCCTTGATCAACTCAAAAAACTGGATTTAGTTTGGTGTGGTGAACGTCGGCTTTCAGAAATGGTAGCCATGATGGAAAAATAGCATTTCAGAAATATAGGACTACTATTTGATTTTTGAAAAGATACGTAGGGTGCGTTAGCGACAGC
>NZ_JAYGHD010000102.1:0-14162 GCF_034932245.1 Nostoc sp. UHCC 0251 | reverse complement strand
TAACTCTACTACATCGGCCCTCTCTCCTCATCCTCTTATTTTGGCTAAGGTATTGAGAGTATAACCGTTTTCAAGCGGATGAGAATATTATGGTTAAAAGTATAGCTTGGAGCCATGATGGTAAGATGCTGGCTTCGGGGGCTGGTAACGGTACTATCAAACTTTGGAATCAAGACGGGAAGGAACTGAGGACGCTTAAACATAATAATATAACTGTCAACAGCGTTAGTTTTAGTCCTGACGACAAGATATTAGCTTCGGCGTGCGATGACGGTACTATCAAACTCTGGAAGACGGTAGATGGCAAGGAATTGCCGTGGATTAAAGGGGGGCATGGCGGTAATGTTTATAGCATCGCTTGGAGCCATGATGGTAAGATGCTAGCTTCGGGGGATGATGACGGTACTATCAAACTCTGGAATCAAGACGGCAAAAAACTAAATACGCTTAAACATAACAATGCCGTTCTTAGCGTTAGCTTCAGTCCCGACAGCAAAATGTTGGCTTCGGGGGGTAGTGACGGTACTATCAAGCTCTGGAGGACGGTGGATGGTAAAGAACTCAAAACTTTTAAAGGTAAAGGGCATAATAAAGAAGTCGAGAGCGTCAGCTTCAGCCCCGACGGGAAGATGCTAGCTTCAGGGAGTTATGACAAGACTATCAAACTCTGGAGAATATTAGATGGCAAGGAACTCAAAACCCTCAAAGGGCATGGTGATTCTGTCAGGAGCGTAGTTTGGAGTCCCGATGGCAAGATGCTAGCTTCAGGGAGTATTGACAAAACTGCCATCATCTGGACTGTTGAGGGGGAGATCCTTAGAACGATTAAAAATAATAGCTGGATCGAAAGCGCAGCTTGGAACCCCAAAGGCAAGATTCTGGCTTTTGGAAGTGATGACGGCACTATTCAACTCTGGAATCTTGAGGACAAACAACTCAAAATTCTTGTAGGGCATAGCGAGTCTATCAGGAGCGTTAACTTTAGCCCTGATGGCAAGATGCTGGCTTCGGGGAGTGATGACGGAACTGTCAAACTCTGGAGGACGGTGGATGGTAATTCCTTGGCGGAGATAAAAGGGGGGCGTAGCAGCAAGGTCTATAGCGTAGCTTGGAGTCCTGACGGCAAGATGCTGGCTTCGGGAAGTGAAGACGGAACTGTCAAACTATCGAGCATGGTGGATGGCAAGGAACTCGGAAAGCAGAAAAACAATAATGCTGTTAGGAGTGTCAGCTTTAGTTCCAATGGTAAGCTGTTAGCTTGGACGAGTGGCAATACCATCAAACTTTGGAGCCTGGAGAACCGTAAGGAAATGCCTCCACTCAATGGCCATGAACAAGAAATTTGGAGTGTCAGTTTCAGTCGTGATAGTAAGATGTTAGCTTCCGGGAGTAGAGACGGCACTATTAAACTCTGGAACTTAACAAACAACAAGGTGAAGACGTTCATGGGGCATAGTGGTGGGGTCAGGAGTGTTGCTTGGAGTCCCGATGGCAAGCTTCTGGTTTCGGGGAGTACTGACAAGACTCTCAAACTTTGGAGACTAGAGAACCTTTGGAGCCTGGAGAACCCCAAGGAACGCTGGATTGGTGATGGAGGAGGTGGCTTTGTCTACAGCGTCAGTTTCAGTCCCGACGGTAAGATGCTAGCTTCGGCAAGTGAGAACGGGACTGTCAAACTCTGGAACTTTGAGGGCAAAGAACTGATGACATTTAAAGGGGATATCAGTGGGGTTAGAAGTGTAGCTTGGAGTCCCGACAGCAAGCTTCTAGCTTTAGGAAGTAATGACAATACTGTTTTGCTGTGGAACTTGGAGATAATAGATGTAAATATAGCATTCAAGCGTGGATGTGAATGGCTGCACGATTATCTAACGAACAACCCTAGAGTCAAAGCCGAAGAGCGTCATCTGTGCAATGACATTGAAACTCCCGCTTCCTAAATGCTAGCAATTTCAAGGTTAAAATCCCTGGCTGTCTAATCAGTATTTAAGAGCTTGAAACTCAAGCACAGTGAGAAGTTCCTGATGTTGAGTGACCAAAGATTGTATTGTGCTAACTGGATTACGATGAAGGCGACGTTTTTGTTGGCGAGGAGCTTGTGCGATCGCTAATCTACGACGTTGAGTTTTGTATTGCGCTACAGGTACTTGGCGGAGGGAGCAATGCGATTTTGTTAGATGAACCCAAATAGAGTGCGATCGCTGAACACTAATACTGAAGACAAAAGCAATTTTTATTACACAAATTTGATTAAACTGCACCACAATTTATCTTCTTGAAATATCCCAAGAAGATAGTGGTTAAATAATTTGATTCTTATCGCTCTTGTAGCTGTCTACGCCAGTAATACAAAAAGCAAGTATTTTTTATTACAACAAGCTATTCAAGTATTCTTTGTAAGTATAAAATTTGTCAAGCGGTTTGGGGTTTGATAAAAGAATTAAAGATAGAATCACAAAAATTATCCCAACTTCCGGCTATCCATTGACAACGCAGATGTAACATAATTTCTGCATTTTCTTTCAACAAAAATTTACTGTTTCCTTTGATTCTTAAATTGACAACTTGGCGGATTAAACTCTCAATTGCACCACTGCCAATAGGTAGTTTTTGAGCTATTGCCTTATCGTAATTTAAACGCCCTTTACGATAGGCATCTAAAAGATAATTTCGCTTGACTACCATAATCTTAGAACGCTCTCCACTAGCTACAGCAATCAACTCATCCATCTGGCTGATTAAGGATTTAGCATTACCTTTTTTTAAAGTTTTTCTGGCTTTTTTAAACCATTCTTTAGACTGTGCTTCTTCATTAAAAGCAGCATCTGCAAATACTTTTATATTTTCCGTAACATGATAGAAATCGAATAGCTGATAAGTTTCGACTGGGCATCCTAATCTTGTCAAAAGTGGGGGAATATGTATCCAGATCCACTCGGCTCCATCTGCGATTAATAAAACTTGTTTTGCTTGACTAATTCCTAAGTCAACTAAGTGGGCTTCTAAAATCAGCAAAAGCGCTTTATATCCTTCATAAGTGCCATCATTCGTAATAGGAATTTCAGAAGTATTTATTTTTTTACCTTGCTCATCAACAATATAAATTGTGAACAATTTTGGCTCAATCCATTGACCAATAAAACCGTGTCGATTCGTTTTTGATTTTTTTCTCCCCTTTTTATTAATTCGGACTCTACTCCTACCACCATCTACAGCAATGACAACTCGCTGGTCTTTAAGAACATTACCTTCAGGTAAATTTCCCAGTTGCCGATTTAATATTTTAGATTGCCGTAAGTTGATGCCAGTTTGACCAAATTTGTATGTCAAACGCTCAATTCGTTTGAAACTAAGATTAATTCCCCAACCTGTTAAAATTGTGCAGGCAGCTTCAAATGAACTAGCAATCGCTCCGTATTGAGCAACAGTTGACCATACCAAAGGGGTTAATCCTTCTGACATTCCCAACCATTGTAAAAATGGACAAAAGCCTTGATTATCAGATTTGTTTTGCTCAGATTTGTTTTGCTCAGATTTTTTATTGATTGTTACTACATATGGTAATACCAGAGTAACCAGCACATTCCCCACTGTTAATATTTGTCGAGTCCGAGAACCATGTCTTTGGGTTTTAGGCTGCCACCATCCTTGGGTTTGAGCCATTGCTGTATCAAGAGCTGATTGAGATTGAGAAAGGTTATGTAACAATATAGCAATACATTGACCGGCTAAAATAAGTGCAGCTTCTCTAATTTTTTCTTCTCTTTCTTTAAGAATCTGTCCATCCCATTCACCAGCATTATTCAATTCTAAAAGTTTCCTAACTACAGCTTGAAAATCTGACAATGATTTGGTTAAATTTAAACTTGCATATATATTTTTTGTCATGGGTAGGCGCTTTCCTTTCTTAAAACTTAAAACTATTGCTAAAAGGGAATCCTACCCTTTTTTTGTACCCGCGAAAATATATAAGAATGATCATCATGAAACTGGGGGTGAGAGAGGCTAGCATTGCTAGCCTCTCTCACCCCCTCGCTCTAATTTTGATTATCATTATCACTAAGTATTTAATCAGGATAGCACTCCAGACACCTGTGACCGATGCTCTTCATAGATATTCGGCACTTTTAAGTATTAATACTACTTGATATGTAGTTAATCTATTTTTGTACTGAGAAATCAGATTTGCGATCGCACTCTGTTTGGGTTCATCTAACAAAATCGCATTGCTCCCGAAACATCTTCTATTGAAAAAGAAGCTGTAGGCCTTGTTTCTTCTTTAATCAAAGATGTTTCTAACTTCTGAATCAGATTATAGAGGCATACAGCTGATCTCTAATGTGTAAGCTGGTGATTTTTTGACTAAAGACTTGTGCGGTAGTGTTATGGATAAATTCTGACTGTACTGCTGCCACTTCAGTTTACCTCCAACACCTAGCATCGTAATATTTGCTTTTTTCGGCAAAATTATTCCAGGAATAGTAACCTTCCCAAATGTTGGCTCATCAAGCAATATTGCATATAATTTTCCTTTATTAGTGGTATAGCGCACTCGAATACGTTCTGGAGTTAAATCTTCTGCTCGTATCCAATAGCGTGAGCCAAAGATTGCTTTACCATTCACATCTAGCCATTTACCCAAGCCTTCTAATCTTTCAAGCTGTACTTTGGATATTGAACCATCAACCTTTGGCCCAATGTTCAGCAATAAATTCCCATTTTTACTAACAATATCTACAAATAAGTCAACTAGTTCATCTACCGAAATCATGTTCAAATCAGTATCATTTTGGTTATAGCCGAATGAGTAACCTAAACCCCTTGTACTTTCCCATTTAAGAGGTTCTATTTGTGTAAGCTGGCTGTACTCAGGTGTGGAAAAGTCAAAGTGTAACCCTAACTGGGCACCTAAATCAAAACGGTCATTCACCACACCATCGGGTACGTGATTGTAAAAGTAGGCCATAATTTCATTCGCTTGCCCAACAGGGTAGCCAAGATCATTCCATAATATAGATGGCTGATAGCGATCAATCAATTCGCGCCAATGAGCATTCGCATAATCTGCATAGGCTTTTTCCTGAATAATTGCTCCCACTAGCGTATTGAAGTCTGTGATTGTTGTATCTTTGAAAGACCAATCAAGACCACCAGAATAATACACACCCATCCGCATACCTTCTTTGCGAACAGCTTGTGTTAGTTCGCCTACAATATCGCGTGTTGCTACTCGCCTTGCCTGGTTTCTAGTTTTACTAGGCCACAACAAAAAGCCATCATGATGCTTCGTTGTTAGTACAACGTACCGCACACCCACTTTAGAGAATAATTTTGCCCATTTCGAGGGGTTCCAATTTGTTATGGCTGCATTAAATCTAGGAATAAAGTCATCATAGGTGAAGCCTTCACCATAGGTTGTACGATGGTATTTATAGGTTGGACTGCCCTCAAGTTTCATAGAGTTGTAATACCATTCCGAATAAGGGTTGTTCTCAAACCAGTATTCCCAACCACGCTCTGCAACGACTTTGTTCAGTTCTCCAGTTAGTGGTGCATAGCCAGGTACAGAGTATACTCCCCAATGAATGAAAATTCCAAGTTTTGCATCCTTAAACCAGTCTGGAACTTCATGCTTTGATAGGTATTCAGTTGTTGGTTCATAAGTTTTTTGTGCAAGGGCAATAGAAGTGAACAAGTTCAAAAATACAGTTAAAGATAATGTAGCAAACAGTAAACGTACTAAAAACTTAATCATTACAAGGTTCCTTATTGACAACGTTCTCAAACTTTAGAACGAAAGTATACTTAGCCATTTTTAGTCGCTATTTTTTTCAACAAGCACTGGATGTTAAGTTTAAATCTATCAAATAGTGAGACTAAAGCTATTTATTTACTGAGTAGTCTCTACTGATATTTAACTCATATATTGCCTTGTTCTACGTGATCGCAAAGGTATTGTTCAAGATATTGGATTTTCAACCATAGCCGCACCCAATTGATTTTAATTATGCAAAAAATTATAGGCAAGATTAAGTTTGTTAGCTGATTCTTCTAATAAGAGTTGTTCATGAGCATTTCTTGATAACAGCAGTTGGCGGTCAATACCTTTTGAGCCAATGATACATGGAAGTCCAAGAACAACTTCATTGCCAACTCCATAGTTAGCATCTGCTCTAGCCGATACTGGAAATATCTGCTTTTCATCTCGCAGGATGGTATCAACTAACTGACAAACTACTGTTGATATACCATAGCTTGTATTTCCTTTGCGTTCAAAAATGTTATGGCCTCGTTTACGAGTTAACTGTGCGTACTCTTGCTGAATTTGTTCTAGCGTTGCTCCTTGTGGTAGGGGAAATTCAGTTAATAGAATTCCCCCAATAAATGCACTAGACCAAACGACAAATTGACTGTCTCCATGCTCTCCAATCACATAAGCATGAATGTCTTGTTTTGCAACATTCAGTTGCTTTCCAAGTTGATATCTCAGTCTAGCAGTATCAAGAACAGTTCCCGAACCGAAAATTAGGTTTTCTGCTCTGGTGGAAGTAGCGATTGCAATCCGCGTAAGTACATCCACTGGATTGCTAATGATAAGTACGATTGAATTCGGTGCAACTCGATCCAATTCTTTGATCGTCAAACGGATGATCTCTGCATTGTCGCTCAATGTATCTAATCGGCTCTGTCCTTGTTTTGGCTGCACCCCAGCAGTCACAATAATAATATCTGAATCAGCTAAGTCTTCATACTGATTTGATGGTATGATTTCCATCTCTTTAAGTAGGGGGATGCTGTCTTCAATGTCCCAGACTTCTCCTTCAGCTTTTGATAAGGTTCGGTCAAAAAGGACAACCCTTACACATCTACCGAGTAGAACTAAAGCATTTGCAACATCTGCACCTACATTACCTGCACCAATAATACCGACTTTAGATGTTTTACTCATGATGCTATATTTACTTTTTTCAAGAGTGAAATGTCGTTTGTTTGGTAAATCCTTGGGTCTGCAATTGCTGTCTTTTTACAACTTGGAAAACAATATATTTAACCCTTCAGTCATCGTGGGATGAGTCAAAATACCATCGCGCAGAACGGTGTAGGGCATCTGAGCTTGCATCACCATCTGCACTGTTGAAATCACTTCACCTGCTTCATGACACAACAGGGAACACCCTAGAATACGACCTGTATCTGCATCCACGATCGCCTTTAGCAGTCCATCAGTTTGACCGAGTGTTCTTGCTCTGGGAACGGCTGACGCATCCACCTTCGCCACGCGAATAGCATATCCTTGTTGCTGTGCTTCAGTTTCAGTCAAACCCACATGAGCCAGTTCTGGATCGATGAATAGACATGATGGAACCAGGCGATCGCTTGTACTCCAGTTGCCCCCATCAATTAAATTAGCTTTGATAATGCGATAATCGTCGAGCGATATATGGGTGTATTGTGGGCCGCCATTGATATCGCCTAACGCCCAAATTCCGGGTACGTTCGTCTCCAGGCGATCGTTAACTTGAATAAATCCGCGTGTATCGGTTGCCACACCAGCAGCAGCTAAATTTAAGCTCTCGATATTGGGCGCACGACCAACGGCGACAAGCAAATGCGAACCCTGGAGGCTGAGGGAGCGATCGCCAACTTGGATTTGCAGGATGGTTTCATTACCAGTGCGATCGACCCTCAACACCTTCGCCTTCAACAAGAATTCAATACCATCTTGTTCTAGCAGTGTTTGAACTGCGATCGCCATATCTGGATCTTGCTGTGACAGGATTTGCTCACTTTGCCCAATGACAGTAACACCAGAGCCAAAGCGCCGAAACATCTGGGCAAACTCTAAACCAATATAGCCACTACCGAGAACGATCAGGTGTTCAGGTAGCTGTTCTAGCTCCATAATCGACTCACTGGTTAAAAACTCAACTTCTGTGAGTCCGGGAATGGATGGAATTAACGGTCGTGTGCCTGTATTAATAAATAAGCGTTTGGCAGTAAGTAAGCGATTGTTTCCCTCAGCCGTCGTTACTGCGATCGTTTTGGGAGCAACAAAGCGGGCTGTACCAATGATCAGTTCGTGACCCAAAGCAGTTTCTAAATTGTGTAAGTTCATTTCACGCATCCCTTGCACAACCGATCGTTTCCGTTGGATCACCTCTGCTAAATTAACGCTGGGTGTATTGGTTTTAACCCCATAAGCGGTACTTTTCCGCACTGTGTTTGCTACATTGGCACTCGCCACCATAGTTTTAGTAGGAATGCAGGCAATATTAATACACCCGCCACCAATCATGTTTAAGCTGCGTTCAACCAGAGCAGTTTTACGTCCAGCAGCGACCAGCGCTGGTGCCAGTGTTTTACCCGCTTTGCCGCCGCCGATAATAATGTCGTCATAGGATTCAGTGTTCATTTACATATCCTTTGGGTTTTTACTGATACTTGCCGTATGTTTAGCCTGAGTACTTGCGAACCGGGAGTGATATCTTGCACCAGGCGACTGGAAGTCGCGGCTACACAGACGAAACCTGCCTACGTAGGTTAAAAACCTTGATTTTTTATTAATCCGCATGGTGCGGTTTGCGCGATCGCTAAAGATGTTTGCTGTGAAATACCACCTGCGGCTTTAATTAAATCGGCGGCTTTTTCGCCGATCATAATAGTGGGCGCATTCGTATTTCCAGTAGTGATTGTTGGCATGATGGATGCATCCACGATACGCAACCCCTCAACCCCATGTACCCGCAGTTCTGGGTCTACAACTGCCATTGGATCAGTACCCATTTTACAAGTGCCGACCGGATGATACACCGTATTGCAAACTTCTCGCACGTAAGCAACGAGTGCTTCATCGCTCTGCTTATCTTTACCAGGTGCAACTTCCTCACCACGAAACTCATCAAAGGCACTTGCATGGAACAAATCACGCATTAATTTAATCCCAGCGACGAGCTTTTGCACATCAGCCTCACTTTGCAGAAAGTTTAGCCAAATCATCGGTGCCTCTTGGGGGTCGGATGAACGCAAACTGACACTCCCAATATTTTGGGGATGGGTTAAACAGACTAGACTTGTAAATCCTAAACCAGAGTGAGCATAGCCAGGGGGTGCAAACACAATCGGGCCGAAGAGAAACTGTAAATCTGGTGCAGCATCCACATTACCCTGAGTATGCAAAAACAAACTAGCTTCCGCAATACTACTGGTGCTGGCTGTGTGTAAATCCTTGGTTGCTTCGTATACCACAGGTACGACAGGGTGATCCTGAAGATTTTGACCGACACCCGGCAACTCAACTACTACCGGAATTCCCAATGCTTGCAGGTGTTCTGCATTCCCAATGCCAGAAAGCATGAGCAGCTTAGGCGAATCGAACGCGCCAGCGCTTAAAATTACTTCCTGGTTAACCCTGACTTGATGCAGTGTTCCCTCGTGCAGGTATTCCACGCCAACGGTGCGCGTGTCCTCAAACAACAATCGAGTCACCAAAGCTTTTGTGATTACAGTCAAATTGGGACGCTGGAGAATGGGTAAGAGGAAAGCAGCTGCGGTGCTGTGACGCTTACCATCCTTGATTGTCAACTGATAGAGTCCTGCACCTGACTGCTGCATCCCATTGACATCAGGATTATTTGGATATCCCATTGCAACTGCTGCATCGACAAAGCGTTGGGATACCACAGCAGGAGCAATGAGATCAGTCACGCTCAATTCCCCGTCAACCCCGTGGTATTCGGAAGCACCGCGTTGCTGATGCTCGGATTTCTTGAAATAAGGCAGTACATTTTGGTAACTCCAGCCGGGATTCCCTAATGACTGCCAGTGGTCATAATCGTGATGATTGCCCCGCATATAAATCATGAAATTAATCGAACTGCTGCCACCCAAGACTTTGCCACGGGGACAAAAAATTTGGCGATCATTGAGGTATGGTTCTGGCTCAGAGAAGTATGCCCAGTCAACTTCGGAGCCGAGTAAGCTGAGGCATTCCGCCGGGATTTGAATTTCCGGTTTCGTCGCTGGATTGCCCGCTTCGAGTAATAACACGGTTGTTTCACTGTCTTCTGTCAGACGGTTGGCGACTACACAACCTGCCGAACCTGCACCAATTACAATGTAGTCATATTGAGTCATAACATTCTCCTTTTCGGTTTGTTTGTAGTAGATAAATTTAGTGTTCTGTTAATTTTTGGGAGATGGATAGATGCGATGAGATTCTCTTTTTGTTTGTATGAATTATGTTTGTGCGATCTGGTTTACTGCATCATGTATCACTAGGACGACAACTAACACTTCTTTCACAACGCAGATTTTTTCATGAGTGTTGTAAAATTAATGAGTTTGATGATCACTCCATTGCTGCTACAACCTCGTCTGTAGAAAGTACTGCATTAGCGATATACCCAAAGTTGATCAGTGCTGCCTTGTAGCCATCGCCCAGTTGCGGATGCCGAGGGGCTGCTGTTGCATCCTTGACAACAAGAACCTCGAATCCCTGTTCGAGCAATTCGCGTAGGTGAGCTTCAACACAAAGATTCGCCAACATTCCGAGTAGAATGACTTTGCTGATGTTACGTTTACGTAGTTGCAAAACTAGGTCGTTAGTTTGCGGCCCATAGACTTTGTGGGGACTGGCCACAATCGTCTTACCATCCTCAATGAAGGGCTTATAGCGAGCGAGCCAGTCAGCACCCGATCCCAGGAATCCATCGAGGCTCAACGCGCCACGGCGATCGAACTCCTTAACCTCAAGCATCATTTGCTCTAGGTTGCCGGCAAATTTCCAATTATGGTCGGTGGGGTAGTAATAGTGAGGGGAGATAAAAACCTCGAATTCATTCTGCTTTGCGGCTTTGAAGATTCGCTCGATATTCTCGACTGTATTGTTATCCTTAACACTCTCACCCACCAAATCCCAGGAAACCCCTTTTTCGCTCAAGACATCGTTTTGCGGATCGATGACGACTATTGCGGTGTCATTCTTGTTGATGTGCATGGTTTTTCTCCTTGCTTGTTGATTTTTACCGTTCTCTTCCTTAAAAATCACCCGCGATATGCAGCGTTTTCCCAGTGATTCAGAATCAAAATATCTTGGTTGCCAGAGCGATCGCAGTGGGCAAATTATCGGGCAGTAGTCGCCCTATTTCAGACTTTGACACCACTGCCTAAATGCTGTTTCAAAAACGCCAAAGTGCGATCGCGTGCTAATTCTGCGGCTTCTTGGCGATAAGCGGAACTACCCACGCGACTAAACCCATGACTCACTCCTTCATAGCGATAGATCGTTACCAGGGGGTTGTCTTTCAGTCCCTGCTGAATGGACGCTTGAGCAGTTGATGACACAAACTCGTCATTTTCATCCATGTGCAATATCAGCGGTTTCTGAATTTTTGTCGCCTCTGCTAAATTCTTTTCAATGTCAACACCGTAGTAACTAACGTTGGCATCTGCATCAGTACGTGTTGCCATGAAATATGCCAGTTTGCCGCCCAAACAAAAGCCCACACTGCCGACCTTGCCTGTGCTGCTGGGATACTGCCGCAGAAAAGATAGACTTGCCTTTAGGTCTTCTACGCCGCTATCCACATCAAATGCTTGGAGTAACTCAAAACCTTTAGTCCACTGATCCTTATCGTCAGCATCAAGTTGCACACCGGGTTCCAGCCGCCAATATAAATCTGGTACAAGCACCAAATAGCCGGACTTAGCATAATCATCGGCAATTTGACGCATATTAGTATTGACCCCAAGAATTTCTTGAATCAGCACAATCCCTGCATCAGGCTTAGTACTGGGTGTTGCTAGATAGGCGCTAAAACTGCCCCCAGCCAAGGCTGGAATGGTTACATTTTGAGTTTTCATGGTGTCCTTTTTAATAATTTGCTATTTAGACTTTGACCAAATTAAACAGCGTTGCTGAATGCAAGTATGAAGAGATGGAAAATAAAGCAAGTACAGCATAATTTTGCTCATTAGATATCCTACAAATGTTCGTTTTTATTGGGATTTAGACAAAAACTGAAACGAAGAGGCTTGTCGCATTGCTTTCTACACCAATTTCGGCTTCACGAAACAACGCATCTATTTCACATCATGACGACGACTTTGCTCCTGGAAGTAATCGCGCCAGCTTTCGGGTAAGGCTTCAAGTTGAGCAGCTTGGTGAAGTAATTCTGGATTGTTCTGCTCACGAGTATAAAGCTGAGTGATATTAGCAACAGTAATATTGTTGTCATCCCGGCTCACCAACTCTAAAGTGTCTCCGGCTCCGACTTCGCCCTCTTGTAAAACACGAAAGTAAAATCCGGTGCGGCGACTTGCAAGAAATCGTTTAATAATATCAGGTCGTCCAAACCGAATCCCAAGTTTGTAACAGGGTAGGCGAGGTTGTGTAACCATCAATTTTACAGTGCCAATATGAAAGCGATCGCCAATATTCACTTCCTCTTCTCTCAGTCCAGTGGTTGTGAAATTTTCACCAAAGATGCCTAGCGGTAGCTCTGTATCAGGCAATTCACCTCGCCAGTAATCGTAATGCTCGAACGGATAGACATAAACTGCTTTGTCTGCTCCGCCATGAACGGTGAGATCGGCTTGCCCATCACCGTCTAAATTGAGTACGCGCACCATCACGCGATCCCTAACTGGTTCTTTAAAAATTCCAGTGCTAACTATTTTCCCTTTCCAGGTCACTTCACGCGGCAGTCCGACGTTTACAGAGATGAGTTTCATGAGAATTTTAAATTGGGTCAATAATCACTTATCTAATCTAAATTGAATCAAAAAATAAGTTAATTAAAGGAGTGCTTGATGGATTAAAGGTGCAATGATAGCGATGTTCTTCACCAACTCGTCGGAGAGAGAAAAACGCTGTTTTAAGTAATTAGGATCGTTGTAACTTACCCACACCTTGCCGTCAGTCGCTTCCCATACCAGTACTTTCAGAGGTAAATCCAGGGCGATCGTTGGTTCTGCAACCATCAGGGGAGTTCCGGCTTTCGGGTTGCCAAACAGCAACAACTGTGTGGGAGGTAGGCTAAGTCCGACTTTTTCGGCTTCAGCCTGTTGATCGATACGGGCAAAAACGGTGATGCCTTTTGCTTGAAGGATGGCTGCAAAGCGATCGATAGTTTCAGTAACTGCATACGGGCTAATCTGGTTGATGATGCCGTTGTTTGCATTCATAGCAGTGGACTCCTTGCAGGATAAAAACTGAGTAATATTGTCATTGCTCCGTTTCTCAAAGATTGAGGTCGGACAATCCGGGATGATCGTCAGGACGACGACCTAGTAGCCAGTGGTATTTGCGTTCGCTCTCCTGAATTGGCAGGTCGTTGATGCTGGCAATACGCCATCTCATGAATCCATGTTCGTCAAATTCCCAATTCTCATTGCCGTAAGAACGGAACCAGTTGCCAGCATCATCATGCCATTCGTAAGCAAATAGGACAGCAATGCGGTTGTCTTGAAAAGCCCAAAGCTCTTTGATCAGACGGTAGTCCAATTCTTTAAGCCACTTACGTGTCAAGAACTGAACAATCGCCTTACGACCACATAGAAATTCTGAGCGGTTACGCCAAACGCTATCCGATGTGTAAGCAAGTGCTATTAGTTCAGGGTTACGTGTGTTCCAAGCATCCTCTCCGATCCTGACTTTTTGGATGGCGGATTCATTATTGAAAGGCGGCAGGGGTAGTCGAGGATTTTCGGGGTTGTTCATAGTATGTAAGCGGTAGAATCGCGATCGTTTCAGTATGATTTAATTGGCATTAAATCCGTGCCGACCGAATTACCTCAAAAGCAGTTTAATACAGATCAATGAATACCACCCGCGATGTGCAGCGTTTCCCCAGATGGCCCCGTCACAACTGAGATTTTTCCCTCTAGTTTTTTCATGATGATTTCTTAGGATCGGGCAACGTGAACTCAACAGTTTCGCTAGTGATTACTTTGTGCGTGGGGTCAGCTAGTTCGATCAGCACCTTGTGTACGCCAGGTTCCAGTCCGACCAGGATGATCGTTTCCCCACTGGCATCGACAAAGTGCCACGGCGCGTCGTCAACGGTGATGTGGATATGACCGATGCGCGGCGATACTTCGAGGGCACTGTGCTTTTACCCCCTGGATGACGAAATTTTGAATCATATCCTGACCAAAAATTA
>NZ_JAYGHD010000101.1:0-14404 GCF_034932245.1 Nostoc sp. UHCC 0251 | reverse complement strand
TGCGATTTAATCGTTAATCCCACAGCACAAGAAGTTTCTTAGAAGAAATACGGGTATAGTATTCCTCCTGCCTCCTGCCCTCTGCGTCCTGCCTTTCTTGAGATTAAACAACTGGATAGCCAGCAGCAGCCAACGCTTCTTTAATTGCTGTTTCTGATGCTTGAGTTTCTACACTGACAAGCTTGGTTGTTGGATCAGCCTGAACGCTAGCATTGGCATCGACTGCCTGAAGTGCTTTGGTGATAGTGCTTGCACAAACAGAACAAGCCATGTTAGGAACTGTGAGTTGGAGAGTCATAGATTTACGGGATAGAGTGGAAAAGCTAGCCAAACCAAAGTGGATAACTGGGAGACATCTATCAACAGTTAGAAATAACTGGAAAGAGAGTCGCCTTGAATTTATCCTAGACTCTCCAGCCGGCTAGAGAGTCTAGAGATTTTTAAAAGTTTTTTGCTAAACTTAAAATTTCTTTACAACTTTGGTTTGGCTGAGTAACCATTGCCCATCAAAAATACAACGTACTACAAAGCCATTGCCATCCGATGAAAGTGTGTGTTATTAAGGCTATATAACCACATTAGTCAGAATTAACTTGTAGTTTTGCCCATAGTTGTGGGAAAACTACCCTCCGCACTACTTGAGACGCGGCTGCTGAACCCAAGTCTCCTCATTTCTTTACAACAAAGGGTCTTTTTTAAGACTCTATTTGGAGTTTTCATGCAGCCAAAAAATTTGAAACGTCTCCTGCGTGCTTTAGAGCGGCAGGGTTTGGATGTAAGTTACAACAATTGCATTTATTCAGTTCGTTTAGTTAATTCTCCTGATGCCCCTGTAGCAGAAGTGTTACTACCAGAAGGCTTTCCAGTAGAAGCTAAGGCACTGAAGCAGTTAGCGAATTTGGCGAGCGTTCGTCACCCATCAGGTGGGTGCGTGTGTCGTGCCTGTGCTACGCCTGACTTTCACCCAGGTGATGCAGGTGTTGCCATTGGTTCAGTCGTAGAAACTGTGGATCAGGTCATCCCTAGCGCTGTCGGTTCTGACATCAATTGTGGGATGCGCCTCCATGTTGCTGATTTGACAATCGAGGAATTTCTGGCAAAGCGCGATCAATTCGTAGAACGGATGAAGGGAGATTATTTCTTCGGTACGCGTGATGTGACGATGACTGCTCACGCAATGCGATCGCTATTTCAATATGGTGTTCCTGGTTGGCTGGATGCCATGCTAGATAAGCCTACAGGGAGTGTAGTCAAATCTGATTTGCAACAACTTGCCCAAGAGAGCGAACGTATCTTCTTAGGTGGTTCAATGGACGGTGACTGGAAACTTGCGCCTGAAGAATTGGTTCCCGATGCTGGACTAGTACGCGATGGCGGGCTGGCAACTATTGGCGGCGGTAATCATTTTGTAGAAGTGCAGCGAGTTGATAAAGTCGAAAATCGTACACTTGCTCACGCCTGGGGAGTGCGCGAGGGACAGCTAGCTTTTATGATTCACTCTGGTTCTCGAAACGTGGGTAAGTATATCGGGGGAATGTGGAGAGATAAAGCTAAAGCGACTTGGCAAAAAGGTCTGAAGTACCCTGATTCTCAGATTTTTCCTCTCTCTACTTATTCTCACCCCGAATTAGTTACCAGTTACCTGCAAGCTGAGGCAACTGCTGCTAACTATGGCTTTATCAATCGCCTGTTGTTAGCGGAATTGCTACGTCTGCGTTTGCGGGAAGTATACAAAGATGTGGAAGCACCTCTAGTTTATGACTTGCCGCATAACATCACCTTACCCGAAGGTCAGGGATGGGTAACACGCAAGGGCGCTTGTCCCGCCCATGCAGGACAACCAGTGATTATCCCTGGTTCTATGGGTGCTTGTTCGTATTTGATGGTGGGTAGAGGCAATCCAGCATTTTGTAATTCTGCCTCACATGGGGCGGGAAGAATTCATTCTCGCTTCGACCTCAACCGCAGAGGTGCATCTCAAAGTGAGGCAGAACTAGGATTAACCGGGGTAGACTGCATCACCCTGCGTCAAGAACGCCGAATTGAAGAAGCACCCATTGCCTACAAACCGATTCAGTCTGTGATTGATGTCCAGGTTGAAACAGAAATGGTGGACATGGTGGCGCGATTGAGTCCAGTGTTGACGTTTAAGGCGTAGGGCGTAGCTCCTAAATAAAAAGCCCCTGGTATTGACCAGGGGTATCCATCTTTATTCCCTGATATTTAGAATTGCATCTGTGAAGCTATAGTAAATCCGTATTAATGCAATTATTTCATAAGATTGATGATTATTTTGCAATCAGCTAGTGAGATGTGAGTTTACCCAGCGTCATGCATGAGAGCGATAGAGTGTATCCAAATATTCTTAAAACTGATACATAATTACCTGATAAGTCATAATAAAAGGCTTGGTTAAACCAAGCCTCTATATATACCAAGCATTTACTACACCAAGATTAATTTAGACTGTCCCCTACTTTAGTTCATCTTGCTATAGGCTGTATCCAAATATTCTGAAATCTGATACAACATTTGCTGGTTATTTGTTAAAAAAGGTTTAACTGTGAACCCAACTTCAATAATTGGCGTGCTTAACAACGTAACGCGATGTGCAACTTATTCTTGGAACCCCACTTCCATTCCTCTCCCCGAAACGGAGAGAGGCTTTGATTCTTGCTCCCCAACGCTAGTAGGGAAGGGGTTGGGGGTTAGGTTTGAGATAAAGTCGCACACGGCGTAACGTACTAAATTAATTTTGTTCTTCTCTGTTTCTAGACGATTATCCTAAAGGATATGTATAAATATTCGTAATTTAGTATTGAATTAATTAGTAAAAATTCTAACTTAGTGATTTAAATAAAAATATAAAAATATACAAGATTTGTATTTAAAGCATGAAAAACCTTGGTTTAAAACCAGGTATCCATATATACCAAGCATTTAACACATCTAGTTAATTTAAGACTAAGTTGACTTCAATCCATCTTCTTAAAAGATGGATATAAATATTCTCAAAGCTGATATGTTACTGGCTCCCTTGGGAGATGACTCGAAGACTCAATTTACCTCTATTCCCATGAGAGTCTATCTTTCACTTGTCTGAGTTATGATAAAAAAAGACCCTGGGTATTATTCCAGGGCGCATACACGTTTTTCAGGCATTAATATGCTGAATAATAACTTTGTAAAATAGTTATTTCTACTATCTATAGAATGATACGAATAGTGCTCCATATATGGTATTGGTAGTTTTTTGTTACTTGGTCTATTTATAGACGCTATTTTTAAGTAAGACCAACCTGGCAGAGTTTGATGATGCTTCCTATTCCTTTAGCATTAGACCAAACATTCTGTAATCTTAATTTTAATAGAAAGTTAGATTCAGAGATTGCAGATTCAGTATTGCACTAACTATCTATACGTTTTATCGCTTGTCATTACTTACGAAAAAGGCATGACTAAAAGCCACGCCCTATATATACCAAGTGTTTACCATAGTTAACTAATTTAGACTTACTTTGATTTAACTTCATCTGTCTATAGTGTGTTCATAAAAAATATATCCATCTTCAGATATAATGTTATGCGGTTTTACTATACAGGTCAGTAGCAGTATTAATCTGCCTGTTATCATGACTATGTTTGATCGAGTTTATTCGTGATTAATGAATACGCCCAATTCTCAATTTATTTAGTATGGGATTTCCTTATCTTGAGGTTTAGATGAAATTAGCAAACCTTTGACCTAAGTAGGTAGGCGGAATTAAATTTAAATGTCTCACAGCATCTTTGCACTCATTAGATTAATCTAGTCTCTTTTTCTTGCGATCGCCATATTCACTAGTGGTTATTCAGTTTATTTTACTGATATAGCTATTCTCACTTGGGTGCAGTACAGTTTTACCTCTCTCCAATAGTATTTATCGAAATTTCAGACAGCTAATACTGTTTACCTTTCTTAAATAGGAATAGCTAATTGAATGGATCAGCCAGAGATATATTAAAGTAAAAAATTATACTATAAAATCCAAACAATATTTAGGCTTATTCTCCAAGTAGTTACATATTTTGAGCTACGACCATAGCTTAATGTCTAGTGCTTTAATCAAGCAAGTAACGGTACAATTATTATGGGAAAATATTTTGGATCTGTAAATTCTTTAAAGGTAGAAAACATTATAGAGGCTTATGTTGCATTTACTTCTGACTTATCTTGGCATCGTCGTTTATCTAGCATTCGCTTGGTGTTTATTTAGCCAATGGTTATTTTTTCTGACGAGTGATAAAGAAATGAGTTTAGAACAGCGCTATTTATCTTGGATAATTTTAGTGTTAATCACTATCTTCTGGCCTATAATCGTGCCATTTGCTTATCTAGAATTATTGAAGTTTCATCGTAAATATAACAAAGAGATTGATTTATTGAAAAATTAACTAAGATTCGGTTCAAACTTAAATGATACATTTGTTAATAAGATAACTTTGATACAACTGGCTTTTGGTGTTCTATTCGCGCTTCTATCTGAACATTAAGAACCTGGTTTTATCTACTGTCAAGGCTAAATTTGTGCGTTTACGTCAGTGTCGCGCGGCGTGGCGTAGCCATACTTAGTTGGCTTAACAGGGAATGGGAAAAAAGGCTGCTTAGTTGTACGGACTTTTTTCACACAATCAAATATGGGTCTTATATATGAACTTATTATCAGTTCATTGGGAAAATGTTCTGTAATTTTGCGTATAATCGAAAAGTATATGCTAAATTTATCAGCTTGAGGTTTACTTCCCTCAAGTATTTTTTCATCGGTTAGAGTTATCAACTAGGCAAAAGCAAAATACCAGTCAATCCTAATTGAACACTATTCTATCGTTCGCGGTAAGCCTCGTCTGTATCTCCCAAGTAAAGACTATTAATCCTAATAAAATCTTCTGGAGAAGAGATGTATTTGGCACATTCATTCATGAGTGATGAAACGCAACAAAACTCTCACCAGCCTTTGATTTTGGCAGTGGAAGACCATGATGATAGTCTCCTGCTAATTAGTTATGCTCTTGATTCAATGGGTTATAGATTCATTTGTCAAACAGATTGTTCTACAACTGTGCTGGTAGCTAAAGAATATCAACCAGACTTAATCTTGTTAGATATTTTGTTACCAGGTCTTAGCGGTATCGATGTTGTTCGTCATTTAAAGCAAGAACCCCTAACTTGCACAATTCCAGTGGTGGCAGTCACAGCTTTAGCTAGCACGGAGGATCGTGAGCGGATCTTAAAAGCAGGATTTAATGATTACATCAGCAAGCCTTACATGCTTGAGGAATTAGAGGCTATAATTCGCCGTGGGCTGGAAAGAAAATTCGCCCCTTACCCAGCTTTGAAGGTTTGTCAGGATTAGCAGTCGAGCAGAAAAATATGAATGTGAAGGTGAAGGACTTAAATGTTTTTAGGTAGTTGCATAGTGAACAAGCTACCTTTACCTAGTTCAGAGGTGACCTTGATAGTTCCGGTGTGCGCTTCTATAATTCGGTGGGATAGATGTAGCCCTAAACCACTACCTGAGCGTTTATGTTTGCCTTGGCGAAATCGCTCGAAAATTGTTGCCTGATCTTCGGGTGCAATCCCATATCCTGTATCTTGGATCTCGATTGTTACCGAATCTGGTTTTTCTGGATGAGGTGGTGTTTCAAAAATACGGATTGTGATGCCTCCTGTATCTGTAAATTTGATGGCATTTGCAATCAGGTTGTTTATCACCCGCCGTAGTTCCAAGCGATCGCCCATAATAATACCAGCGTTTTTATCTACTGCATCTAATTCACGGGTGTCTAATTCCAGAATCAACCCTTTTTCAGCAGTTAAAGGACTTAGCTCGCTGACTACTTCTTGAGATATCTCACGTAAATCGCATTCCTCCCAATTCAACGTTTTTTTACCTGCCTCGAAGCGATAGACTTCTAGGAGGGTATTTACCATGTCCATCAAATTTTGGTTACTGCGAATCATTACTGCGATCGCCTGTTTCATTTCCGGCGAAATTTTACAGAATGTTTCCATCTCAAACAAACCCAACATGCGATCGGCGGCTACTAGAGGAGTTCGCAAATCATGAGTCAGACGGGAAACAAAGTCTTCCCGTTGGCGGGCCATTTTTTGTTGTTCGTCTAGACTGTGCTTGAGACGCAACAGCGATCGCACCCTTGCCAGTAGTTCATCAGTATCAAATGGTTTACGAATAAAATCGTCGGCACCAGCATCTAAACCTTCGACAACACTAGATTCATGAAAGGCAGTAATCAAAAGAATGGGAATATAACTAATTGCTGGGTTATTCCGAATCCTACGTGTGACTTCATAACCATCTATCCCTGGCATCATCACATCTAACAGAATCAGATCGGGTGGAGATTGTTCAACTTGCCGCAAAGCCTTTATTCCATCTGAAACCAATTGAATTTCATACCCCTCACTTTCTAAAATTGCTTGAACCAAAATGAGATTATCTAGAGTATCGTCAACTGCGAGGATGCGATAAATTTTATTATTTTCAACTACAGACATAATTTATCTACTTTTATTAGTTTTTTTTTGAAAGCAATTTATATTTTGTATTTAGGATATCCTATTGATGTTTGCCTAGCTTGAGAAGATGAATGATGCGGATTTTTAACAGAGCAAACAACTCGGTTGCCATCTTGTAAAGGTGGAGGGTCAGATCCTACGGATGATAATGTGATTTGACGCGGCAATTCAATTTTAAACATTGAACCGACCCCTAATTTGCTCTCAAGAAATATTTTGCCGCCCATCATTCGTACCAGTGAATCTATAATTGCCAAACCCAAACCAGTACCTGGATATTTCCGAGTAATGGTTTGATCGACTTGCCGAAATGCTTCAAAAATACGTTTAAAATCTCTGGGTGCTATGCCAATACCTGTATCACGAACCATAATTGCGACTCGATTTGTAGGTAGTTCTTCAACTTCAACCCAAATCTCACCTGACTCTGTGAACTTAATGGCATTAGAGAGCAAATTAATTAAAATTTGTTTGACACGAACTGGATCATTAAATACCAAACTATTTTGTAAGTCCATTTCCACTAATAATGATAGGTTTTTGGCGTCAGCTAGGGAACGCATTTCACCTACAGCGAGATTTATTACTTTTGATATATCAAATATTTCCGCCTTTAAGTCTAATCGTCCTGACTCCAGCTTGGAAAAGTCAAGAACTTCATTGACTAGCATTAGCAAATGTTTCCCATTATTCAAGATGCGCTCAACCATATCTGCTTGCTGGTGCGTTAGTTGACCAAACTTAGGACGCAGCAGTATTTGCGAAAAACCAATAATCGCATTCATCGGCGTTCTGAGTTCATGGGACATGGTTGCCAAAAAATGTGATTTTAGCAGTAATGCCTCTGATAGCTTGAAGTTTTGAATTTGAAGCTGTTGCTGTTGTCTCTCCAATTCTTGGTTCTTGCGAATAAGTTGTTCATGACTTTCTCTGAGCTGATCTTTTGCTAAAGTTACCTGCATTTCAGCCCGATAAACCCGAATCGCACTCCGCAAAACTTGTGCCAAGTTTTCTGGAGATATTCTAGACTTAGAGAGATAGTCTGTAGCACCAGCTTTCAATAATTTGACAGCAGTTTGTTTATCTTCTTGACCAGTTAGGACTACTAAAGGAACTTTAATTTCCGAAGAACGCAGCTGTTGAATTAAGGTTAGTCCATCTTGATCTAGTAAGCGATAGGCGAGGAAAACACAATCATAGGCAGTAGTCCTCAAAATAGACAACGCATCATTGCCATCGCTTACTTCAGACAGTTCCATTTGAATACCTGCTTCATTCAGGGCATAACGGACTGCTATCCGGTTTACTTCATCATCATCTACAACCAAGATTTTCAGCGTATCTTCCATCGGTTTTTATTGTTGCCGCTAAATATAGGTTGATGTATAAATTTCCTTGTTTAAAATTATCTAACTAAAATAATATAAGGCTTTTAAATATCTAAAATCTGTAACTTTATTGACTTAAGCCATTTCTCACAATATCTAATACTTCTTGAGCTTCATCGCATCAGCTTCGTTGTCCTCCACTAATAGTTAATCTCTATTTTGGGCATTTCCTTGGGTTAAATTCAGTCTGTTGTATCCTTAATTTGGTTAATTTGCCAGACTATTGAAATTAAACTTATAGCAAATGACCAATCGTTCTAAAACAATTAGTAATTAACAAACCCAAAACAGCAAACATAGCTAATATAAAGTAAAATAAAATACTTTACTAAGCTTAAAACAATTGTAATTGAGTCAGCAAGCGACCGTCGTCAGCCATAGGTGAGAGTTGCATACCATTATTTTGTATCATAATCTTGAGTATTTGTACTCATCAGATTGGTTAGAGCAGGTAAATAACAAAGGAACTCCCCATAACGATTTGTGAATCCGAAGTAATCTTACCTCTTGAAATTTCGACATTTTTCTTAACGCTTGCCAGACCTGTGTTAGTGTCTTCCTGGCGATCGCAGTCTTCCACTGTTTGTAAAATTAACAACACCTTCTTGCAAACTTTAGAAAGAATACTTAGTCCTTGCCACCGAAGGTTTGGTTAAAAATCGCTCGAAACCATCGTCCACTTTCTCGTAAGGTAACTTTTACTTTTTGTAATTTGCCCATTTGTGTATGCTTTATACAAGATAATAGTAATTAACTAATGGAACATGGCAACTGAAAGGTGAATTTTAAGCACGGGAGGAGCAATTTGGCATTAGTCTCAATCTTTCATACTTATTGTGCAAGTATCTATATATCTCCAGCTAGATTTATTCTCTATCTAAATGTTAAAAAATAGAAAGTTTATTATTTCTAGCGGTGGATGCAGACAGGCTGAAATATCATCTATCTTTAGTTGGGGAAATAAAAGATAGCACTTACAAAAAGTAATACTTTGAAAGATGCAAACAGCGTAAGAGCGAGTGTAGCAATGAATGAAATTAGCATTATTTTAATTGAAGATCATGACTTAACGCGAATGGGTCTACGAGCTGCATTACAGGCTCACAGTGCCTTGAAAGTAATTGGCGAAGCGGCAAATGCTACCCAAGGACTAAAACTTTTAGAAACGGCAAAGCCAGATGTAGCGGTTGTAGATATCGGTTTGCCTGATATGGATGGCATTGAACTCACCCGTAAATTCAAACGTCAGCAAGCTGAAACTGGACAGACGGCAACTAAGATTTTGATCCTAACAATGGATCACACAGAGGATGCTGTACTTGCAGCTTTCGCGGCAGGTGCTGATTCTTATTACATGAAAGAAACAAGCATCAGCAAATTAACTGACGCTATCCAAGCGACTCACGGCGGTAACTCTTGGATTGATCCGGCAATTGCCAACGTGGTATTGCGGAAGATGCGGCAAGGTATTCCTGGAGAGAGCCAAACCTCTGACAAACCGAAGACTGTAAAAATTGAGGCGTTAGCGTCAGAATATGAGCAAGTTTTGGAAACATATCCACTGACTCAAAGGGAATTGGAAATCTTAGAATTGATTGTAGCCGGGTGTAGCAATGGGCAAATTGCTGAGAAACTCTACATTACAGTTGGTACTGTGAAGACCCATGTTCGTAATATTCTAAATAAATTATGTGCCGATGACCGCACCCAAGCTGCTGTAAGGGCTTTACGTTCTGGGTTGGTAGCATAAGGAGGGACTGGGGATGAGGGAGCAGGGGGAGCAGGGGAAGCAGGGGGAGCAGGGGAAGCAGGGGAAGAAGAACTATTGAGTTATTGCCCAATGCCCAATGCCCAATGCCCAATTCCCAATTCCCATTCAAAATCGTTCCTGTAAACATTCTGCAATGCGTAGTGCTGCTCCGGGTTTGCCCATGCGGCGCATACCATTTTCGGCAATAATTTGCAAAATATCAGGATCTTTGAATAGGGATTGTACGATCTTGGGAACTTCTGCTGGCTGCTCAACTAAAACCAAAGATGAGCCTAAAAGACGACTTTGAGCTTCAGCAAAGCCAGGATTATATTGGGGCCCATTACCGGGAATCGCGATCGCAGGTTTCCCTAAACCGATAAACTGTTCTGTGGCTGTACCTGCCATTGCGATCGCTATATCTCCCAAGTGTAAGCAATCATTATAAGCTTGTTGTGTCAGCAGTAGATATGCATGTCTTTGTTTAAATGTCAAGACATTTGGATCAGCAATTTGGATAGGACATGCTGATTCAGTGCGCCAGCCTTGGGATTGCACACTTTGGGATAAAATATGAGAATCTAAACCTGGAGCGATCGCACCTAAAAACACCACTGTTTTAGAAGTGTAGAAGATAGAATCTCGCTCTTGGAAACTTGCCATCAATGCAGATACAGCAATCATAATTGTTTCCCAGTTGGCGTATGCCTCTGGCGGGCGAGAACCAGGAAGAAGAGTCACCACAAAAGGCCGGACTGTCTCTTGCTGTTGGCTATCCTGACTATAAAATTGTTGGCGTGAAAAGGTGGGTTGCAGACCATCCATCATGGGATTACCCAAATTAAAAGCTGGAATTGACCATTGTTTTAATGTTTCCGTCGTCAGTGCATCTCTAAGGAACACCGCCTTACAACGGCGACGACTCATTAACCAACGTTCCCAAGGATGGTAAATTGAACCGGAAAAGTTTTCCCAACGCACATCTTTGGATTTCCGTGGTAATAATCCAGCTTCATCCCGCACATAATATTCAGATTTCGCCGTACCCACAAAAGCATAATTAGCGCCACTGAAAGTTGCAAACAACAGCGGGAGAATATCTCCCACAGCTAAAATCGCTCTTTTATGACCTAATTTTTTTTGAGAACTCACCCAACGGCGAATAGCTTTTATCTGGGTGAGGGTAAGTTGCAATAAACCACCGCGGACATCCCGCGCTAATTGGCGGCCATCCATATAAATAAAGCCGCCAGAAGGCATAGTGCGGACTGAACCGATGACGGGGATATCCAACTGTTGGTAAGCACGTCCTTCACCCACCAGAGGTAAAGCAAATATCTCTGGTGGGTTTGGTTGTTGTTGGAGTTCTTGCAAAATCCGAACTGCAATCATATCTTCCCCATGACCATTACTTAATACAAGTAACCGCAAAGGAGAAGTTGCAGCTTGGGAGTTAGAAGTTTGAGATAACCGAGACACATTACTCATAAGAAACAAAACATCCAAATTAACTGTCTGTTTGGGTAAGAGGTATAAATAGGGAAATCGGCGAAGAAGCTGGAAGTTAGTATTATCCCTATTCGCTAGCGTCTCTACAACTAACTCCCAGTTAAACCAATTCGCAATTCGCAATTCGCAATTCGCAATTACGTTTTGTGTCGGGGTCTAAATCCCCGTCATAAAACGCGCTAGGGGACTTAAACTCCCAAAGTTCGTTAATTAGGTTAAATATTATGCGAGTTTCTGCTACTGCTATTTTTACTTTAGCTACTTTAGCTGCTGGCAATGTCACTGAGCAAGCAACGGCTGCTCCTGCTAAAACCGTTACTCCAACTGCAAAAGCTGGTAACTTGGTGGTGCCGATTATTGAAGACACTCCTGCACGGATAGAGACAATCGCTTCTCCAGAAACTATAGTTGCACAACAATTTTCTCAAAATCCCGTTGCCGTGCAAACAGGTGCAAACAAAAATTCCCCAGTCGTCTTAAAGTCAGCACAACAGTTAAATTCCCAACTCATCCTCCCCACCTCCCCTGCCTCCCCTGCCTCCCCTGCTCCCCCTGCTCCCCCTGCTCCCAAAACCCCTACTACTAGAGATTTAGTAGTAACAGCTACAGATGTACAGGTAGTGGGAGCCAATCAAGAATTACAGCAAATTATCCGCCAAGTAATTAAAACCCAGGCGGGTGGAGAAACCAGTCAAAGCCAGCTACAAAAAGATGTAGCTGCAATTTTGGATACAGGTTTATTTAGCAATGTCAGTGTGAATAGCTTTAGCACACAGGCTGGATTGAATGTAGTTTACCAAGTCCAACCGGTGATTGTGCGATCGCTGCAATTATCTGGCGCTAAAGTCCTCACCTACCAAGTAGCCCAACAACGTTTGCAATCTCAGATTGGAACCACCATTAGTCCTGCTGGACTTCAACAAGCAGTATCACAAATTAACAAGTGGTACGCCGATAATGGTTATAACTTAGCACGGGTGTTATCAGTTAAACCCAATTCTCAAGGTATTCTCACTGTGAATGTCGCTGAAGGCTTGGTGGGTAATATCAAGTTTCGCTTTGTCAACGATGAGGGCAAAACCGTTGATAGCAAGGGTAATCCCGTGGGAGGACGCACCAAACCAGATTTCTTACAACAGCAACTCAAGCTAAAAACTGGTCAAATCTTCCAAGAAAATGTAGTTAAACAAGATATACAACAGCTATATCGTACTGGTTTATTTGAAAGTGTGAATGTTGCCTTAGAAGGGGATGCGACAAAACTAGATTTAGTCTACCAACTCAAAGAAACTGGGGCGCGTGGTGTTAACTTGGGTGGTAGTTACAATGCTGATCAGGGGTTAACAGGTACAATCAGCTATCAAGATCAGAATGTCGGCGGTATTAATGATACTTTAGGTGTGAATGTTGCTGTAAGTAGCCGAGATTTGCAGTTTAATAGCAAATTTATCAGTCCTTATCGGGCAACTAACCCCGATCGCTTGGGGTACACTGTGAATGGTTTTCGTAATCGGGAACTTTCGGAAACCTTTGATGACAAAATTATGCTAGCTAACGGCGACAAAGTGCGGGAAGGTCAAATTGGCGGAGGTGTCAGCTTACAGCGACCAATAGACGGCTGGAACACATCCTTAGGATTAAACTATACCCAAACTAGTATTCGCGATCGCCAAGGTAATATTACTCCAACCGACGCTCAAGGCAATCCCCTATCTGCGAGTGGAACTGGCGTTGATGACCTAACTACCGTATCCTTCACCGCCACCAAAGACCAACGGGATAATTCCCTCAATCCAACTCAAGGTTCCGTTCTGAGTTTGAGTACAGAACAATCTGTGCCCATCGGTCAAGGTAATATTTCCCTAAATCGCCTCAAAGCTAATTACAGCCAATATTTGCCAGTCCAATTATTTAACACTAAACAACCGCAAGTATTTGCTGTGAATCTGCAAGCTGGTACTGTCATTGGTAATTTACCACCTTACGAAAGCTTTAACTTGGGTGGTACCAACTCAGTACGCGGTTACGATTCTGGAGATGTGGGGAGTGGTCGCAGTTATGTGTTAGCTTCCGCAGAATATCGTTTTCCCGTCTTACCAATAGTAGGAGGTGTATTATTTGCCGACTTTGCCTCAGACTTAGGTTCTGGTGATACTGTATTGGGAGATCCAGCAGGTGTGCGGGGCAAACAAGGTTATGGTTTTGGTTATGGCGCTGGAGTGCGCTTAAATTCACCACTAGGCTTAATCCGGGCTGACTATGGCATTAATGACCAGGGAGAAAGCAAGGTGCATTTAGGCATCGGGCAGCGATTTTAAGAAAATTTCTTCTATACTTGCCATCAGCGATTAAATACTTCTAAGGTAAAGCTTGTAAACCCGGATATGTCGAAATGGCGAATACCTCGCAGCAATAAAGTAGGATTTACCAGCCATTCTGTCACCAAAAAAAACTCTGTTTCACTCTCTATATATTTTGGAATACTGATTGCTACCCCATCTTTCAAGTTCAAGGTAAGATGATTCTTATTTAAATCTTCTAGTTGTATCCATGAAGTTGAAACTGTGGGTGATACTATGCACTCAGGCGTCATTTTGGTGATTATCCCTTGCCAACCACTTAATTGATTTGCAGGAGGTAGAGGAGGTTCTTCGACTTGACTTCCCAAGTGTTCAGAAATTATCAGAATATCTAAAGTACCATTTTCGTTGTATCTGGCAACTGCACTACTCCGCCTATCTTTATGCTTAAAACCAGTCTCAAAAAAGAAGACTGAGCCAGATTTTACTTCTTGAGAACCCCATGAAAAACTATCATTCAAATGAAGCGATCTTATGTGAGGTTTTTTATGTGGGCCATAGGTTTCTAATTTGTTTGTTCCATCAGCATAAGTAGAATAATTCTGATGATTCATCTCACTTCCATCACCGCTTAAATGGAAACTTCTGACACATTGATGAGAGCGAATTAATTCACCCTCCAAATTGTAAACGTTCCAAGTTCCATGCCAGTCTCCAATATGACTGCAAAAATTCTCCCAGTTTTGCAGTTGGGCATTTGTTATGGTGTCTGAATTCATTGTTAGCTGTTGTCTAGATTGCTATTTGCTATCAACAGTAATAATCATATAGGAATCCGGTTTGATTTTTGAAAAGATACGTAGGGTGCGTTAGCGACAGC
>NZ_JAYGHD010000100.1:0-14590 GCF_034932245.1 Nostoc sp. UHCC 0251 | reverse complement strand
TTTAGTTTTTTATTTCTATACCCTATACCCCACACCCCACACCCTTCTTTGTAATTATTGAAACAATAATCGAATCAAGAATCGATATTTTTGCCTGTGTGCAGTATTTCAGCCTCAGCCTGTATGCAATGGGCGGTTACAGTAATAGATGTATGTAAACATAGTAATAATTTAATCTGCTAATCTGCCAAAATTCACTATTGTAAATTACTGCTAATACTCCAGTAGGTCTAATATCTTAATTTCTCACTCTAGGTGTACAAAGCTAAATTTAATGCTGAAACTTCTGATAGATTATAAAAGATTTTTTTTGGGTTACAACCTTAGATATCTCAGCATTAACTCATGGAATTACAAAAGGATTGGCTAGAATGGAAAATACCAACGCGGCAAAAATGACAGAGCGTTATATTGCTTTGGCTATCGGAATCGCTTATTTACTTGTAGGTTTAGCTGGCTTTATACCAGCTTTAGTTTCATTGCCAGGAACGAACGAATCTTTTGTTCCACTTGATGAATCTTCTGGCGCTTATTCTGCGGGTTTTGGTTATATCTTTGGTCTAATTCCTACCAACTTTTTGCATAACCTTGTACGCTGCGCTGTAGGATTGTTTGGAATTACTTCTTATAGTAATGCTAGCACTGCACGCTTGTTCAACCGTGCGTTTGCAATTTCTTATGCCTTGCTGGCTGTCATAGGATTATTACCCTTGGGTAAGACATTTTTCGGCTTAATGCCACTGTTTGGTTACAATGTTTTGCTCAATGCATTAGCAGCGATCGCAGCTGCTTATTACAGCATTGTCATACCAGCTAAAGTCAAGGGCGTTAATGTAGCGGAAAATATTTAACATCTTCTTGTATCCAATAAGATTTGATGGCAGAAAAAATAATTTCTGCTGTCAATCTTTTCTCAACGCGTTATCGATGTCATTAGTTATGGAAACCTCAAAGCAAGTTGATTCTAGAGCTACTGAAGGACGATTGTTATCCCGCCCAACTCGCCCCACAACAACCGCTTTGACAGGGTTACACCAACTAGGGCTAGATGGGCAGCGAGATGGATTTGTCTATGTACCTGAAACCTATCGAGCAGATCAGCCCGCTCCACTCGTGTTGATATTGCATGGAGCCGGAGGCGATGCGGAGGGTGCGCTAAAAATCCTTTATCATCTGGCAACTCGCTTTGGGACAATTCTGTTGGCAGTAGATTCACGTCAACAAACTTGGGACATTATTCGGGGTAGCTATGGCCCTGATATTGCCTTTATCGAGCAGGCGCTAGCACAAACTTTCAGTCATTACGCTATCGATCCGAACCAGGTAGCGATCGCTGGTTTCTCTGATGGTGCTTCCTACGCCCTTTCGATTGGTATTACCAATGGCGATCTGTTTAACCACATTATTGCTTTTTCACCCGGATTCATGGCTCCTCCTAGCCAATTCGGGAAACCACGTCTGTTCATCTCTCATGGAAAATCAGATCCAGTATTGCCGATTGAACGGTGCAGTCGCCGGATTGTGCAGCAGTTAAAACAAGCAGGCTATGACCTAGAATACCGTGAGTTCACCGGGTTCCATACAGTTCCTACTGCGATCGCCGAAAGAGCTATGGAGTGGTTTACTCAACCAGTACCGGATAAAGTATCGAAATGATGAAAACTGACCCAGGTATCGCTATAGATTCCAATATTTCTAAAATAGAGCCTCAAAAAAATAGATGGTAAAAATGCAAGTAAACTGTGCGATCGCTTCTCTTGAGGCCATTGCCTTATTCTATACTTTCATTCAGCAATGCCATTTAATTAATACTGCAAAATCCAAAATTCAGTCAGCATCTACCTAACCGAGAATTCGCAGTTATTTCTTTGCTTTGATGCACTATCTGGTTACATTTTAACTGTGATTCTAAAGCATCAATCTTTCGTAAAAGCGACACTCCCCACACTATAGAAATCACCAACTTAATTGTCATGCCCGCAAGCAAAAATGTCACTATTGTGGCAACTTTCTTTTGTTGAGCTAGACTTTTTTGTTGTTCTGCAAGCCGTGCTTCAACTTCTTTGGCACGTTCTGCTTCTAATGCTTGCTGCATTTCTCGCCGATCCAATTCTTCACTAGCAGCTAAAAATCGAAAATCTAAGTTGGTCAAGCTTTTACCATTTGCCCAAGTTTGGGCATCAATCAAGGCTTGTCCGCGCAATAGGCGAGATTCATCCTTTTCCTTTGAGGCTATCCATGCATTGAAGGTTTCGTAGTAGGGGCGTAAGTAAGCTAATTTTTTTCCAACCCATTCTAAATTGAAAACTTCTTGATAAATTCGGTTTTTGATTTGGAGAAAACCTTGTTTTTTGATCACCAAACCAGACAGCAACAGTTCTACCTGTTCTTGACTATCGTCGGCTGACACTTCCACTCCTTGAAGAATTTGTTGATAAATTCCTAGCAATCTGGCGGCAGATTGTTCGTTTCCAAGGATGCGATCGCGAATTGTCCGCAAATGCTCTGGTTCATCGTGTGATTCCCATTTATCTATGATGTACGATCGCACCACATTTTCTATCCAAAATTCTTCTGTGCCTGGGGGAATTTTTAGCTTTCTACCCGCATCATCTTGAGATAAATAGACAAGTAGCCGACACAGCTTTTGAGTCAGAAATGGTTGTCCTTCTGTCCAAAACAATACTTCTTTTAAAACTTTTTGGGGCTGATTGTCTTTAATACTTAGCCCCAAAGATAATGGGTGAGCTTCTTCAAATGTGAATCCATTTACTTGGATAGCTTTACCAATATTAAATGGGGTAGTATTATTGCGATATCGAATTAAGTCTGAAGGTGTGGCAACACCGAAAATCGCAAATGTAATCCGATGATACTCTGGATCAATTGCTCGTTGGTTATAACAAAAGCGAATCAAGCTAAAAAAGTCATCAACAGAAAAGTCGAGGCTGAGAATACTATCAATTTCATCAATAAAAATAAATAGTCTTTCATTAGGAAACTGAGCTAACAGAATTTCCGAAATAAAACGACTGAGTTTTTGAACCAAAGAAAGATCATTTTGTTCTTGCCACCAGGTTTTTAAATTGACTTTACCTAACAGTTTAAAACCCAACCATAGATCACCGACAACTCCTTTATACCACTGCTCTGGAGTTATATTTTCACAACCGATATTAGTCATATCAACGGTGGCACATCTAAAGCCTTCTTGCTGGAAGCGATGTTTTGTTTTTACCATAAGTGAGGATTTACCCATTTGCCTACTGCTCAGGACGTAGCAAAATTCACCCTGCTTTAAGGCTTCGTAAAGTTCCACATCCGCTTTGCGCTCAACATAGCTAGGAGCGTCACTTGTGAGGGTTCCACCAACTTGGTATCGATAATTGTTCATTTTATGGAAAATTTTAAATTAGTTCTCATTTTTAATAACGGACTTCCAAATAAAAAAATATCCAATTAACTCCTGTGGGGTGGGCATCTTGCCCGCCCAGTTTATATGGCGGGCAAGATGCCCACCCCACAATATTAGATAATTTATTTCTTGGAGTTCCCTAAATGAATTTGTATCGGCATTGATTAAATTCATATTAAGAACGAGAGCTACTATTTTAATTATTTATCTTTCAACAGTTTACCAGAACTATTAGTAGTATTTTGCTTTCCAAGCTGTTGGCTAAAATAAAGACGATACAATTCACACATTGTATGAGCTTGATTACCATTTAGTTGAACCAAACCCATACTTTCTAGCTTGTAAGCCGCGATCGCGTCTAGCTCCACTTTTTCATCTGTTGCAATTACTTTTTGCATAGCTGACATTAATTCTGGTTCTTTTTGGAGCAAGCTCAACAGTTCTCGTAAATGCTGGCTGTAAATTCCCACTTGTGTAGATGCACTTTCTAGTAATACCTCTAATGTCATTTCTTCTTGACATAGATGATAAAGCGCAAGGCTTACTAAATAGGGATGTCCTCCTACCATTGCTTGTAAAGGTATAAGGCGTTTTGCCCCTTCTGAGTCTGCTGCCCAATGTAGCCCGTAAGATAATGCTAAATTCTGTACCTGATTGAGAGTCAACGGTGGTAGGGTAATTGTTATCCCTACATTGAAAGGTGATTGGTTTAGCTTGAGCGGAATATAAATTTCTGTGGTGTAAACTACCACCATCCGTAGTTTTTGCCAGATTTGATCCTGCTTTGCTTGTTCATGCCAAAATCGCAGCATTGGCAGAAAGTCTTGGGCAATATTGGGATGTTCAAAAACTCGATGGACTTCATTCAAAGCCAAAACTACAGGACTTTGATCGATGTATTGCAGCACATACGCTTCAAAATAGATTTTGCAGCTTACCTTGCTGCCCATTTCCGTATCCCAAAAATCATCTAGACAGGGAAGGAGATTTAATTGCCTACTGACATTGACACAAAACCAACGCAAAAATTTATCAAGGGAAGCAAAAACGTCTTGGTCAGCTTCTTGAAAGTCTAAATAGGCAATTTGATAACCTTGCTCTTTAGCATAAGCAATCATCCGGTTGAGCAGTGAACTTTTTCCTGTTTTTCGAGGTGCTTTGATCCGGATTAAGCAACCAGAATGTAAAATCTCATTACAAACAAGTTCTTCCAGAGGAGGTCGATTGATATAAAGAGGAGAACCCAGTGGTACAGGCCCGCTAGGAAATTCTATTTTGCTTGCTGAAAATAAGTCTGGAGAATTCATTTCTAGACTAGATTCTTCGCCAAAGTTTTGTTGGCTTTGATTCTCCTGATCACCTATCTTATCTTGCAAGTATTTCTTCAAAGCTAAATGCAGATTTTTTTTCGTTATTTTTTTTCCAAGTGCAACAGAAAGGTCTTGCCACAACTCAGAGCCAACTTCTTTGATGTAATTGTTGCGGTAGCCTGATTCCTCTGCCATTTCATCGTAAGTTTTGCCCAACCACGATTGAGAGAGCACAAACCACTGAATGGAAGCAAGAGGTTTGTCTTGCAAAATTCTTTCTACCGCTTGCAGAATATCTTCCACGGTTATTAGTATTAAAGGTTAAACAGTTAGTAGAAACATTTATCCACTTTGGTCTATTAATAATATACAACTAAATAAATCCTTAAAAAAGGAAAAATAAATATGTCCAGTTCCAATTTGGTGTGCGATAATTAATCTTCAGATAAAGAAAATTCTTCATGTGACACTTCAGAGTAGTAAAAGTAGATTTTAGTGGGAAAATTCAGCCGCGACAAATGGTCTTCTTCCCAAAGATCACAGATGAAAGTAACTGATGGAACCACTATCTTTTTGTAAAAGCAATCTTACAGTCACTCCTGCGTTCCTAATAAATAGGTAAATCGGGATTCAAATACATTACTTCTTCAGTGCCAAAGTCAAGCCATCTGCGATCGCTACTAAACTAAGACTAACTCGCTGGTCTTGATGCAGTTTTTGATTAAAGGTACGAATCTTTTTAGTTCTATTATCTTGCACTTCGGGGTCGGCAACCCTGCCTGACCAGAGGACATTATCGATCGCAATCAGTCCTCCCGATCGCACTAATTGCAGCGATCGCTCATAATAGCTATCATAATTGCTCTTATCTGCATCGATGAAAGCAAAATCAAAGGTTTCCGCCTCTCCTGTTGCCAGTAGCCGATCCAAAGTCTCCAAAGCTGGGGCAATGTGCAGTTGAATTTTATCCACCACTCCTGCTTGTTGCCAATAGCGCCGAGCGATCGTTGTAAATTCCTCACTTACATCACAGGCTACCACCTTACCGTCGCTTGGTAACGCCAATGCCACTACCAGGGAACTATAACCTGTAAATACCCCAATATCCAAAGTTTTTTTAGCTGCCAACAACTGCACCAGTAACGCCAAAAACTGCCCCTGTTCGGGAGCAATCTGCATCCTGCCTATTGGATACTGGGCTGTTTCCTGTCTCAGTTGGCTTAAAATTTCTGGTTCTCGGAGAGAGACTGATAGTAAGTAGTCATAAAGATTTTGTTCGAGTCCTAAAGTTTGAGTTGTCATGAGATTGGGATTTGGGGATGGATTTTGAGGTGGATGAACGAATTTTTGACACTCAAAAAATACTTTTGGGTTTTGAGACAACTCGGTATTATGAGCAAAGCGATGTCTACGACGGGCTGCGCCTACGCTGAGGATATCTAAATCATGCCAAACCTCAAAGAAGATGATAACGCCCTACGCGAGGTGTTGACCAAAGCCAAAACCATCGCTGTTGTTGGTCACTCTGATAAACGCCAACGCACCAGTTATCAAATCGCCCAATTTTTGCGGCAGATAGGCTATACAGTCTATGCAGTTAACCCCTTAGTTAAAGAAATTGACGGTCAACTCAGTTATGCTACACTCCACGAATTACCAGAACCCGTGGATATTGTTAACGTGTTTCGCCGTTCTGAATACTTGCCAGAAATTGTAGATCAATCAATTGCTACCAACGCTAAAACTATCTGGGCGCAATTGGGCATTTGGCATCAACCATCAGCACAAAAAGCTGTAGATGCAGGACTTAATGTAGTGATGGATGCCTGTATCAAAATTGAGTATCTGCGGCTGAGGATAAATTTAGCAGACGATATTTAATGGCATCGAACTTTTGCATCCATATTAATTATGCAATAAACCAGCGCACAGACATTCTATATGTAGAGATATTGCATACCAAGCCTTTGGTTGAGTTACTTGCCTAAACCCTTCTAGAATAAAAACTATTGTAGGAAAATTTTATTAATAAACTTGCTTTTATTCTGGGAGGTATGATGAGCCGTCCAATAATCCTTGGTATTGTAGGCGACAGCGCTGCTGGGAAAACAACACTAACGCGAGGAATCGCTCAGGTACTCGGCCCAGAAAATGTTACGCTCATTTGCACAGATGATTATCACCGTTACGATCGCCAGCAACGTGCAGAGATTGGCATCACTGCCCTCCACCCGGACTGCAACCATTTAGATATTATGCAGCAACATTTATCGTTGCTACGCACAGGACAGCCAATTTTGAAACCAGTTTACAGCCATAAAACCGGCACATTCGAGCCACCGCAGTATATCAAGCCCAATAAATTCGTGATTATTGAGGGATTACTCGGTTATTCTACTCGTGCCGCCCGTGACTCTTACGATGTTAAAGTTTACCTTGCACCCCCGGAAACAATTCGCGCTAAGTGGAAAATCAAGCGAGACACCCAAAAGCGGGGCTACACTGCCGAACAGGTGCTAGCCGAATTAGAAAAGCGCGAACCAGACTCAGCACAATTCATCCGTCCGCAACGGCAATGGTCTGATATAGTCATCAGTTTTTACCCACCCACTGAGGAAGCTGATGAAACCAATGGACACCTAAATGTCCGACTGGTACTTCGTCCGACAATTCCCCACCCAGATTTTACTCAAATTGTCAACCCTGGCTATGGTGATTCTGACTCAGCCATCCGCCTGGGACTAGACAGGGATATGAGTAAGCCGGTGGATGTCTTAGAAGTTGATGGTCATGCAACCTTAGAACAGGTGAATAAGCTAGAGCATATTATTTGTTCTGATATGCCCCATTTACGAAGTATTTGCGATCGCGAAAGTAATCCCGAACTGGGTAAAATTGCTGGTACAACTGGAGAAACACTCCAGAGTTACCCCCTCGCCCTAACTCAGTTAATAATTACCTACCATATGCTCAAAGCAACGCAAACTTATCAATAATCAGCGAAGATGAAGTGGCTTTTTCTTCCAGCTATAAGTTAGCAAAATTTAGTAGCGATCGCATTTCTCATCAGAATTTTCTTGGGGTTGGATGCAAGTCTATTTATTTAAGAAAGGCCTACCGTATATACACAAGTCCAATTACCCCCCTTAATCCCCCCGATATATTGGGGGGAAATTGGAAAATCTAGTTCCCTCCCCTTTATAAGGGGAGGGTTAGGGTGGGGTAAAACCTTGGTCAATCAGCTATTTCAGACTTGTGTGTACACTCAAGTGGAACTACAATTTGATGGTAACAGTCTTAACTTCGGTATATTGCTGTAAGCCATATTCTCCTAGTTCTCGACCAATACCAGATTGCTTGAATCCACCGAAGGGTGCAGCAGCATCAAATACATCGAAGCAGTTTACCCACACTGTACCAGCCCGGAGATTGTTAGCGATCGCATGAGCTTTGGTAATATCCTGAGTCCATACTGCGGCGGCAAGTCCGTACATTGTGGCATTTGCCCGTTGAATGACTTCATCAATATCTTTAAACTTGATGATGCTCATTACTGGGCCAAAGATTTCCTCTTGGGCAATCTTCATGTCATCGCGGACATCGGCAAAGATTGTGGGGGCGATAAAATAACCCTTGTCGCCGACTTGATTACCACCACATAGCATCTGGGCACCTTCGCGCATTCCAGATTCGATATAGCTCATCACCCGATCAAATTGGTCTTTGTCTACCTGTGGCCCTTGTTCTGTGTTGGCATCAAAGGGATTACCGACAACCCTCGCTCTAGCCCTTTCTACACTTCTAGCAACGAACTCGTCATAGCATTTTTCTTCGACAAATAGCCGCGAACCAGCACAACAGCACTGCCCTTGGTTAAAGAATAGAGCCTCGTGGGAACCTGCGATCGCTGCGTCCATATTTGCATCGGCAAAGACGATGTTGGGACTCTTACCACCAAGTTCCAAAGTGACGCGCTTCAGGTTACTTTTGGCAGCTGCTTCCATAATTAGATGACCGACTTCAGTGGAACCAGTAAATGCCACTTTGTCAATATCCATGTGACGAGATATCGCAGCCCCAGCGGTTGGGCCGTATCCTGATAAAATGTTCACCACACCAGGGGGAAAACCAGCTTCAATAATCAATTCACCTACCCGCAGCGCTGATAATGGTGTTTGTTCTGCTGTTTTTAAAACTACAGTATTACCAGTTGCTAAAGCCGGTGCTAGCTTCCACGCCTGCATCACTAATGGAAAATTCCACGGGATAATTTGACCAACTACACCCACAGGTTCATGGCGAGTGTAGCAGAAATATGGCCCGTTAATTGGGATGGTTTTGCCTTGAACTTTGTCAGCCCAGCCTGCATAGTAACGATAGCAGGCGATGACTAAACTCAAGTCACCCAATGAATCTTTTAATGGCTTACCATTATCAAGAGTTTCTAGCCGAGCCAACTCATCGATATTCTCCTCAATTAAGTCAGCTAGCTTGTAAAGCAACTCGCCGCGACGGGTAGCAGATATCTTTCTCCATTCCCCAGTAGTGAAAGCAGCACGGGCTGCTTCTACTGCTTTATCGACATCTTGGGCATCTGCTTCTGAGACTTCACAGATCACCTCACCTGTAGTCGGGTTGATTGTTTCAAATCGGCGATCGCTAACACTATTGACCCACTCATTGTTTATCAGCAACTTGGTTGGGCCAATTTTGACCTGTTGTCCTGGTACCATTGCTGTAACCATCAGGCCCTCCTTAAGATATAAAGAAATTTTCTTAAATCTACTTATTATGTTTATTGCTGTACAGCACTCTAGGTGGATTTCTTTATGAATTCTTTATTTTAAAATATTAATTAGGAGGCTGAGATTGCTATAGTGTTTGCTAATTAACTTTGTATAACTCGCATTGGATAGACAAACCTCTATCTTTTGAGCAATAGTTCTGAGTTCAGCTTCTAGCGTACATTTAAGTTGATAGTTGCTTGGTGATTCCTGTCACTTCTGTGCGTTTTTTAGCCTTAGCAAAGTGAGCAACATGAGTGTAGACGATTTTAGTCAACAAATAGAGACATTTAGCTCACGGGTGACAGGATTATTGCATAGTACTGCCAGTCAACCGGACTCTCAACAAGAGCTAACAGCTGAGGCTTTTGAGGAACTTCAAATCACCTTAGAAGAATTGAAAATCGCCTCTGAGGAACTAAAAGCAACACGAATAGTAGTAGAGAAGGAGCGTCAGCGCTACCAAGAATTATTTGATCTTGCGCCTGATGGTTACTTAGTGACAGATACGAATGGCATTATTCTTGAAGCTAACCATGCCGCCACCATATATCTCAATGTTTTACAGCGATTTTTGATTGGTAAACCGCTAATTACTTTCATCGCCAGGGCAGATCATCAATCTTTTTTTAATTACCTAACTCAGTTGCAGCATCTCAACCGGGGCGGGGAATGGGAAGTGTGTATACAACCACGGGAAAAAATCTGTTTTGATGTTGCTTTGACAGTAGTTACCGTTCGTAATCAGGAAGGTAAGGCAGTTGCTTTGCGCTGGTTAATGCGCGACATTACCAAGCGTAAGCGTTTAGAGTCAGAGCGCGAACAGTTATTTGCTAGTGAACAAACCGCCCGGATTGCAGCCCAAGCAGCACAGAGGCGTTCTAATTTTTTGGCTGAAGCAAGTCGTGTACTGGCATCTTCTTTAGACTACCGTACCACCCTAACTAGCGTCGCGCAATTGGCAGTGCCTATTCTAGCCGATTGGTGTATTGTAGATGTCGTTGAAAATAATTCGGCAGTTTTCAATAACCCAGTCATAGCTGCATCTGAACCGCAGAAGGAAGCACTAATACGAAAACTTCGAGAACGCTATCCAATTCCAGTTGATGCTGATTATGGCCCAGCCAAGGTTTTACGAACTGGTAAGTCGGAACTAGCTACAACTATTCTTGAGTCCTCATTACAGAAAAATGCGTCAGACGAGGAACACATTGTTCTACTGCACCAACTCCAACTTAAGTCTCAGATGATCGTGCCATTGCTGGTGCGTGAACGCAAGCTAGGGACAATTGTATTTGCGTCTGCACAACCAGGACGTTATTACAATCTTGTAGACCTAGCAATGGCTGAAGAACTTGCTCAACGAGCAGCGTTCGCCATTGAAAATGCACAGCTTTATCGACAAGCCCAGGAAGCTAACCGACTTAAAGACGAATTTTTAGCGATCGTTTCTCACGAACTTCGGACACCTCTCAACTCTATGCTAGGTTGGGTTCAAATAATCCGTAATCGAAAACTGGACGAGGCAATTACCTCTAAAGCATTGGCGACAATTGAGCGGAATGCTCAACTTCAGAGGAAACTGATTGAAGATATCCTAGATATTTCACGCATTATCCAAGGAAAAATTCGCTTAAATATTCGTAAAGTTGACCTTGTACATGTAATTAATGCGGCGATTGAAGCCGTACATCCCACATCTGAAATTAAGGATCTTCAAATTGAGTCTAACCTTAATTCCTCAGTTGGTGAGGTTATGGGTGATGCAGAACGCCTGCAACAAGTCGTCTGGAATTTGCTCTCTAACGCCGTCAAGTTTACACCCAGCGGAGGGCGAGTTGAAGTACGTCTAAAGCAGGTAAACTCAAATGCCCAGATAACTGTCTCTGACACAGGTAAGGGAATTAGTGGTGACTTTCTACCTTATATATTTGAGCGCTTTCGTCAAGCTGATAGCACAACTACAAGAGCAGAGGGTGGTTTGGGGCTGGGACTGTCAATTGTGCGCTACTTAGTAGAAATGCACTCAGGCACAGTCTATGCAGCTAGCGAAGGCGAAGGGCGAGGAGCAACATTTACAGTGCTGTTACCGACCATAGAATTGCAACAAGAGCAGCTAATCAAAGAGAGTGAAGTAAAAGTTGATAACCTCTCAACGTTGGTCGGCTCACAAATACTCGTTGTAGATGATAATCCTGATACTCGTGAGTTAGTTTCCTTTATTCTTCAACAGTCAGGAGCACTGGTGACATCGGTTAGCTCAGTACATGAAGCTTTGGAAGCGCTGGTACGATTAGAACCAGATGTTTTAATTAGTGATATCGGAATGCCAGATGAAGATGGTTATTCGTTGATTCGCAAAGTGCGAATCAACGAAGCAGCTCGAGGAAAAAAAATTCCAGCTGTAGCACTGACGGCATTTGCTAGAGACGAAGAGTGCAAGCTGGCTCTGCAAGCTGGATTCCATGTTCATCTATCCAAGCCAATCGAACCAGAAAAATTGGTGACAGTGGTGGCGAACCTGGTTAAAGGCGATAAACAAGTGTGAACTAGCCCTTAGCCATTAGGGCAAATGCCTCAAATGAGACTTCCCCTCCTACAACAGAGACAGTGTATACACAAGTGTGAAATAGTTTGCTCACCTGGTTTTTCGCGTCAGTTTTACCCCAATACAGTTCAGATAAGACCAAAAAACTTGTAGAGACGGCGATTTATCGCGTCTCGAAAACCCAAAATTTTGTACCAGTAGCCCTTAACCCAAGCGTATTGAGTTTTACCCCACCTTAACTCTCCCCTTATAAAGGCTACGGTGTACACACGAGGGCTTTCGTTCAGAACACGAGGACTTTCCTTCAGAACGCGAGGACTTTCGTTCAGAACGCGAGGGCTTGCGTTCAGAACGCGAGGGCTTTCGTTCAGAACACGAGGGCTTTTGTTCAGAACACGAGGGCTTTTGTTCAGAACATGAGGGCTTTTGTTCAGAACACGAGGACTTTCGTTCAGAACACAAGTCTTTTTTGAGCTTTTAAGGGAATGGGGAATGAAACAGCTTTGCTTTTCAAGAGGGGTTGTGGGGATTAAAAGTCTGTGAAGCCACTCCACTCTAAAAGACTTCTGTGTATACCGTAGCCAATGCATCGGGGGAATTAAGGGGGGTAATTTGACTTGTGTGTACACCGTAGCAATCCCCTCCTATCCATTCTCATCCGTCTACATGGTGGAGATGGATAGCAGCATTAGTTAAATTAAATATTAAACAGCTTAATGGGACTTAGACAAAAAGTTGCCAGAAAAAACACTCAAATGTATATGCAGAGAGACTTTGGCATCGTTTTGCATAGTTTATTGATATATCTAGATTTCAAGCATTTTTGAGCCTTTAGTGTATTTTTCTTGCCCTGTATGGGTTTGAGGCTTGTTTCTGCCTCAAAAATGTTTAAGTCCCGTTAAATATCATTAGTTCAAAAACATTAAAGAACATGACCACTAAAATAGATTTGCAAGGAAATATGGATAACGCAAGCGTTCCATTGGAGCAACAAAAAGAAGAAATATTTCAATGGACAAAGCAGTGGTATCCTGTAGCAGTTGTGAATTTTCTAGATCCATCTCGCCCACATGCAATACAGTTATTAGGAAAAGATTTAGTCTTGTGGCGGGACAGTTTAAATAAATGGTCTTGCTTTGAAGATAGTTGTCCCCATCGACTAGCTCCTCTTTCGGAAGGGCGTGTTGAATCTGATGGCACACTTTTATGTGCTTATCATGCTTGGCGTTTCGATTCACAGGGAAACTGTGTGAGCATTCCCCAGTCGAAGGATCAGCAGACATCCTCTAAGCACTGTTCAAATTCAAAGTCATGTGCGATTAGTTATCCAACACAAGAACGCCAGGGTTTATTGTGGGTTTGGGCTGAGTCTGGTTCTGAAGGACAGATAGAAAGTCAATTGAGGACACCACGAATTATTCCAGAACTTGAAGAAAACTCAGACAAAGTAGTTCATCTATTTTGGAATATACGTGACCTACCCTATGGATGGGACTTTTTCATGGAAAATGTAGCTGACCCAGCCCATGTCCCTGTTTCCCACCACGGTCTAGTTGGCAATCGGTATAAAGATGCTAATTATTACGATATGCTTTGCATCAAGCAAATGTCTACTCAAGAAGGATTTTCCTTTGAAATTACACCGACTGCCCCCACGATTGAGCAAGCGATTCACGATTTCCAACCACCTTGTCATATGAGGATTGTTTCTACTTCTAATGATGGTGGTAAGCTGATTCTGGCATTGTATGCTAGCCCTACACGTCCAGGATGGTGTCGTCATATTGGCTGCCAAGTCTTAGTTAAAAACGAGATGGGCAAGACACCTAAAGGATTAGGAGTCTTTGGACTACCAATGCCAACTTGGCTAGGTCATGTTTTGTCATCCTTGTTCTTACACCAAGACTTAGTATTTCTTCATTATCAACAGAAGACTCTAGCCAAACGCCAAAATAGCCAATGGATGAATGCAGTATATACACCCAATCCTCAAGATAAAATGGTATTTGCATTTCGCCAGTGGTTGGAGAAAAAAGCTGGAGGTGGTATTCCTTGGGCTTCAGGGTGTAATACCGATCTTGCCTCGCTAGAATTAGACAAACAAAAGCTTTTTGATGTCTGGACAACTCATACCCAAGATTGCCAGGTTTGCCAAAATGCTTTGAAAAATATTAAACGTCTACGGGTATTGGCTTACGGGCTAGCTATATTATGTTTATGTGTTGCTGTAATTATAGATGCAAGAGCCATAGCAGTAAAGGCTGCCTTAGCATCTGTAAAGCAAATGCCCGCGTCACTTTTAACGGTTTTTCCTCATGCAGGATTCTGGTGGGCGCTTGGGGGTGCAATATTATTTGTATTTCTAGGATACTTGCTTGGTAAATTTAGTCGCCTATTTTACGTTTACGAGTTTGAACACGCACACAATGATTAATTTACTCAAGACAAGTGCTGAGGAAATTTAGTAATCTGCTGATTTTTAAGTCCCCGGCTTCTATCAAGCCGCAAGTGTTGTGGCTCTTTCTAAATCCCC
>NZ_JAYGHD010000099.1:0-14598 GCF_034932245.1 Nostoc sp. UHCC 0251 | reverse complement strand
TAGCCCAAGGTGCGGTTACATTGGTCAGCCTTTCTGTAAAAATGCGTCGTTTACACAAACTATTGATGCAAAAAAACTTCCTTACCCGTAACTGTAAGGTAATGCTGTAATCAGCCCAGGGTAAGTCTGCTAATAAGCGTTCATAGCGACTATGAATTTTTTGAGTTGGTTGGTTACAAACTGGACAGTTAACTACTCTACTGATTGCGGAAACAATCAAATTTATCTGAGTTTTTATCTTGTCAAGTTGGCAATTTTCAAGTCTCAGATTGCTTGAATCTGGTAATAGGTGAGTTAGCACCGACATAGAACTTGCTGAGGCTTATACCTCAAATGTTTGAAGGAGTGAAGTTTGAAGTATCTCGATTATATCTTTCTTCCTTCTTCCTTCTGCCTTCTGCCCTCTGCCCTCTGCCTTCCCCCAACCGAGATCACCAAAAGTTGCCAAGAACCCATAAAGTTGCCGAAAGTCTAAAAATCAAGCATAAACGTGCCGAAAGTTTGGAGCTTATGCACTCTCAAATACCTGAAGTAGCAAGATTGTCTCTTAAAAACCCAAAAAATTCAAGCTGTCGTAAGTCCATTTGAAACCATAAACGTGCCACCCCGGCAAACTTATGCTTACAGTCACACTACTGAGCTAAAACTGGAATTCAGTCAAAAATAACACAAAAGTGCCTATGCAAATTAGAGGACGACTATTTCACATTTCAAATAATGATAATCTTAGCATAAACCTAAATAGGCATTGAGTTACGTTAAACCCATACGAGGTGTTGGTAAAAGCTTGCGTGCTTGTGTTAAAAGGTCTTCCGCTTGCAGCTTTCGTTTTTGGCTGTAGGCATCGCGCAAAGCTCCAGCCAGCAATCTATCTGTGAGGTCTGATGCTGTGAACGGAATGTTTTCATTTTTAGACTCTTGTGTACCAGTCAGATAAACCAACTTAGTAACTTGTTCTAAAGTTAGTTCTAATTCGGGAACTATACTCCTGATAATTTCTGCACGTATTTCGTCCGTTGGACGCTCAAAAAATAAATCAAGGGCGGCACGACGACGGATTGCAGGATCAAGTGCGTTAGGTCGATTTGTGATGAAGATGACTGCAATAGGCAGACGGGTTAGGCGAAGGTTGTCTAGTTGCTGTAGCACCGTATTGAGTCCAGCTTTGTCCTCATGATGCATCTGTTCGCTATCCCGTCTGGCTGCAAGTGCATCAGCTTCATCCAAAAGGAGCAATATCGGCTCATTACGAGAAGACTTAGCACGAGCTTCAGCATGAGCAAACGCTTGTGCAATTAAGTCACTCATTTCCCCTACCTGACCGGTACCACGAATTTGAGTATTAATCTTCAGCAAGTGTACACGAGTTTTGTCTCCAATACGACGAGCCAATGCATCGCCAATGGTTTCCGCCAGTACAGTTTTGCCAGTGCCAACATCGCCAGAAAGAAGAACTAGGGGTACACGACTGCGTAGTTGTTCGCATAACAAAAGTACACAACCGTGGTGCTTAATACTCCAAGCCTCTACTTGTTCGGGATACAGTAGCATCTCCAGTTCGATGAGCAGTCGCAACTTATAATTTTCGAGTCCCACAAGGCGTTCATACAAGGACTGAGCAACCTTATCTGGAAAAACTTTCTCAAACTCAAAGAACTTAACAAGTTGGGATAAATCTTGGGAAACTCCCATAGAAATTAAACTCCTTGAAAACGGATTTGTAATATTGCTTTCAGGGGAAGGGATGCTACTGTGTCCGGCTGGGAAAAATACCCGTACTGGAAGGCTGGATAGTTTCTCGCCACGACGCACCAGATCGAGCTTATGCACTGCTATCGTCAACTCATCGTCGCCGATGTTGTAACCAGCCTTCTCTATGTACTGGCGCAACACCTTTGGGATGGCAGTTCGTTTAGCAACATTTTCTCTACGTGCTATCTCCTCAGCCTCAGCTATTATCGCCAATGCTCCTAATCGCAACTGCCCCAATAGCTGATTTTCAGAACCGATAAGTTGTATTGGAGTGTCAGATGTCATCGTGTAAAATGCTTACGACTAAGACCATAGTTATCTTTTGAATATGTGCGGTCATTAATCCAGTTACCGCCACTATAGTTTAACTGACCAGCAGAACTCCATTTCAGTTGTAAATCTTCTCGAATTTCATCTTTCTCCATTTCACTCATACTTTTCCATCGCTCATTATGGGTAACTCGCACATGGAAGCTGGCATTTGCTAGTTCTAATTGATAGCGGATGCCGCCGGAAGGGTCATCGGCGAGTCCAACTCCTGCCACAAAGACGATATATTCCAATTCTTCTAAAACATAATCGCTGTTCGGTTGAGTCCAAACGAACTTAACTCGATCAATCACTTCCTCATCCAGGAAGACTCTTACATCGTTGATCAGTCTCTTGGCATAGTCTTCAGGGAAATAACCATAAGTATCCAGTATTGCCAAGAAATCAGCCTGGACTTTGCGGCTAACATAGACTACTTTAGTAAGCGTGCTTGTCTGGGTTGTGGATTTAGTACGAGTTGTGGTCATTAACTATAGATTCCTTTTTATATAGGCTCGGAAAGAGTTCGGAACTCATCACCAAAAACTTGACACCACGCATCTACAGCAGCATCTTCATCACCGTCAAACTCACAACTTTTGGCATCCATCATTGCATCATAAGCTTCTTGAACCCGTTCCAAATAACTCAGGCGAGTTTTCTCAGTCCAAGTCTTAGCAATGTTGTTATTCGGATTTACAGAATCCATAATCACAACTTGGTCGGCTGGAAGTACAACTCGATTCACATTATAGAAATCGTCAAAAATAATTGGTTCCAAGAACTGATGTTTGCGTAAAAAAGAAAACACTTGCCGTAAACTGGTTTGCCACTCGTCAGTTACACCATATTCTTCAAAAGCGGCAGCAGTTACAAGGTCGCAGAAAATTGACGGCTGGGTTAAATCACCTTGTTGATTATTCCACCATTTCACCATACGAACAAGACGATTAAACTTGACGGGGCCAGAAATTTGTTTGCTCAGTGCTATGCGCTGGCTAATAAAATCATTGTGGCAAGTGACTGATGTCAGACGCCAACCATCCTTACGAGGTATCCAGCCCCCATTCGGTAGACCGAGAGAATCATCACGGATAATTGGTGCTACATCAACATTTAGCTTGATACCACTGCGAAACTTTACCCTTACTGCACTCTTGAGGGGCTTGATGTCTTCATCCTGCTTTGTTGGGTAGATGTTACGAATTTGATCGCTAGTAAATTTTAAAAGCTTATCGAGTTGTTCTTTAGTTGCGTCTTCACCCGAATAGTAAGCAGCAATATCTACATCGAAAATATTATCTTCTGTTCTACGCAGTGAAGTAAATTTGGCGTTTGAACCTGCTTTTAGTACCTTCTCTAATGTAAACCGATCGTCAGCAGAGACTCGGTTTTTGAGTTGCTCGACCATGTAATCGGTTTGTCGGTTTGCTTCTTTAATGTGTTCGTTTGTAGGCCGAATTTGGCTTGTAAATCTGTCAAATCTTTCTTTGATAGTCATATTTTTTTGTCAATTATGCTTGTGTAGGTCGGATAACGCATTGTTCACCGACATACGCTGCTGCCAAATCAATTGCCCAGTCATAACCCCGATGAAAATTCCACACTATTACAGGTGGATGGATATTCTCCGAAATTTGCTGTCCAATATGGAAGGCGAGTGATACTGGCCCAGCGTAGAAGATATGAACCCTATTCACGTTAGGTATTCGTTGGGTAATTAAATCCATTGTGCGTCGAAACACCTGTCCGTATTCACGCACCTGATTTTCACTACGTACAATACTTCTCTGAGGTGGTAATTTCAAATCCACTTCAATTGCTCCCTCTGGAACAACTTTACGAGTTTGTTCGGGGAACACTTTATAACTCACAGTTATGCGAATTATTACATCACCTGTGTGCCTCAGTTGTGTCTCAGGTAAACCCTGTACATCCATAGGAGGAAACTCTTCTCCATCTCCCGACCATGACCAAGTATTTGAGCCTGGACTGGGGTGAAAGTCGAAAAACCTCACTGGCTGGCGGTCTGTGATCAGATGACCAGCTAGAATAGCCAAGGGTATGTGTACGATACCGTGGAATACTAATTCTGCTTCACCACGTCGTGCAAGTGTTCCAAATAATGCTCCTTGCGGTTCGGTTATGCGCTGAACGGCAGTTTCTGGACTAGTAAATACTCCATTTGCTACTAAATCAGTGAAATCTAATAGAGATGTTTCCACCTCACGCCGCTTCAGGTCATCCCCAAAACTTTTAATTACTTCATCTGGTGCGATCGCTCGCAAAGATTGGGCGCGAAGTATTAATAGTGGCGTTTCAACCGTTCTGGCAGTTTTTACCGCAGCTAGTGGTGGAATCGGTCGAGAGCGTAATAACCCGATTGTAAAGGCAGCTGCTGCATTGGCAGCGTAGCCATGCCAATTATCATTTTTTTGTGCATCGGCAAAATCACTTATACCCCGAATTTCTAGAAAACGAGGGGGATTAGTGTGGTTTGCCGCTGCCCGTGCTACTCCAGCACCCTCCATTGCTACAGCGAGGAGCTTTGGACAATCCTGGAGTAAGCGTGGTAAAGTTTCTGCGTCTGCAATTACTTTTTCTCCACTAGCGATAGGAGCAAAATGCACCTCTGGCAAGGCATTTTCTGTTTGTACAGTTCCTGGACGCAGCACGCTGATCTGGCCTTTCCACTCACTTGCCTCGTAGGCATAAGCGCGACCATAAAGTAGCCGATCGGATAGGAACTGTTCTGACCTACGCTGGTCGCCCTCTGTAGTCAACTTAGCCATCTCATAGTAGTAGCAGAACGTTGACACCACAACATCTCCTAGTTCCAGCTTCCCACGCACACCACCAGCAATTCCTACCATCATTACGTTGACTGGTTCCCAACGCTGGAGTAGTCTAGTTGTTGCAACAGCAGCTTCGTTATTACCCATACCTAATAATGCAACGAGAACTACTGTGTAATATTCATTTGAGCCTGGAATGCTAACACGCCCATAGTAATAGGTAAGAGGCTCAAAATCTTCCTGCAACACTTCACAAGAGTCTAGGCGATCACGTACTGCATCCCTCTCAATTCTGAGCGCTGTAATGATAGCAAAATCAACGGAGTTGTTTCTCATAGTCACGCTGTCAAGGGCGCTGTAACCAAATAGCTGGTAAATTTAATCAGCGGTTTTGACGATTTTAGACTATTTTTCTTTAATTGGGGGGTAATCAAAGCTGTAGCATTTAAAGTTTTCCTTATTCTCAATGAAATAAAGTATTACATTCTATAACTCTCAATTACGCAATGATTCTAGCAGCTAACGCCACGGATGGGAAAACAAACCTTCAGGCGTAACTGCCATGATCTTCAATCCCAGACAAACAACGATTAAATTTCTTAGACAAATAGGCTTTACCACCGGAACCAAAATTTGGCTCAGGATTTCTTGGGACTTGCCCACAGAAATGATACCTAAAAACTGGAATCACTACTGCCGCAATGATCAATTTGTCTACTCCCACTACATTCTCTGCGGTAAAATCACCCAGCAAGGATTTCAACTCTACTGCTGTACTTACGGAGGTCGAGACAAACAAGGCAATACCTGCTGGCGACTGACACCTAAACGCTATGCTGATGGTTGGGCATTGGCATTTAAAATGTCATATCTTGGTGCCACAGTCAGCTTTTACCCCAACCAACCAGACAAGGGAATCAGCAATCAGCACGTTAGTCAATGCCAATGTTTATTCTACGAAATTGATGATTTGGCGTTGAATGAGCAGCGACAAGCTGTAGATTGGCTAAAGGATGAAATCAACTTAGAACCTGCCGCCGTAGTTTACACAGGTGGGAAATCCCTGCACGTTTACTTTAAATGCAGCCATTTCTTGAATCCTGCTGAATGGCTGTACCTCAATCGCCAACTGACGATTATCCAAAACGCAGATCCAGCCATTTGCAACTTAGCTCGTTCCATGAGACTGCCAGGTATGGTTCGCAGACGGGTGGTAGATGGAATATTGAGTGCAACCATCCCCATTACCCTAGAGCATTGGTCAAACTGTCAGTACAACTTGGAAGAGCTAGAAACCGCATTTGATTCTACAGCCTTATTTCCCTACGAACTTTCTGAGCAACGCTGGCGCAAGTGGGTGCAGCTTCTCACAAAAGCGAAAAATGGAGAAGTTATCGACCCACAAGCAGCGCTACTGCAACCTTCTGTGACCGTCCCTCGCTCAACCTTGCATTGCCGACGAGGGGCAGTAACACAAGCTACAACCAGAGATAATTGCTCATCTCTTAAACAACTACGCGCTAGCGGAGTGTCTGTTCCTTTGTCTATTTGTTTAACTTTGAGCGATCGCATTTTACTAACTTATGGCGAATCTGAGGGAAACAGAAACAATTCTGGCTACAAATTAGCTCGTAATCTACTAGGTACATCTAATTTACTTACCAGACACCGAATCGTTTATCATCCCGAACCACGCCAACTATTTGACCAATATTGCGATCGCTGCACACCTCCACTTGAACCAACCGAGGCGGATACAATTTGGCACAGTGCAAATAAAACAACAGCCTTTGCCAGTCGGGACTTTGGCTCAATTGTCATGAGCATTCGTAAGTGGAAGTTACACCGCAAATCAAAAAAGCAATGCGTAAGAAAACCAAAAAGATTAATTAACGAGAGATTGACAAAATCGATGTAATACCCTTCCAATTTCTACCCATAATTTACCGTGTACACATATCTTTGTACAGGATTAAAACGGTGTGGGACAACTCCAAAATACTTGTGTGTACACGGTAGCCCTATTCCAGGGAGACTATATGACTATTAAAGATGAGTATTGAAAGTACTATCTCTAGTTTTACTTTCCCATTTTTGGTAAATAAGACTGACGATAATTGTTCTTAGCCATCAGCCTAGCCTCACGCTTTGTCCACTGTTTTTGTAAAGGGACATCAGCCAATCTTTGTAATAATATGAATACACTATCATCTCCAGTCAACCGAGCAATGATTTGAGCGATCGCCTTACAACAACTCCAAGGATGACGCACTACCTGAACTTCTGCAAATCTCACTACACCCCAATTGCGCTCCAAGAAAAAACGGTTACGGATTTTATCGTCATCAACATCAATACAGTGGTGAGGTTTACCTGTATCTCCAGTATAAGGTTCATCAATCTCAATATCGAGAGTTAACCCAGAAAACCGATGATAAAGGATAAAATCAGCCGAGTAACGTCTAGACGAACCAGGAATTTCAAATTCCACCGCTTGACAGATAAGGTTCTCTAGAAAAGCACACAGTAAATGGCGAAAAAATTGCTTTTCACTGACACCTTGCTTGGCCGTACCATTTCCATTTGGTAATTGAACGCATCCTTGAAACGAAGCTTTCAAATGCTCCTGACTTGTAGAATCTTTAGTGTATAAACGTCTCACTAGTGGTGGATAAAGAATAATTGGATAGTACCCAGTAAACATAACCACACGTTTGTTAAACTTTTAGCAATCAAGAAAAACAAAATAAAGATAATAACTAGAAGTTATCTAATCTAATATCCTTCCAAATATCAGAAACTTGCCATCCCGTCTTACCAACAGAAAGGACTATAGGATTATCACGCGCTGGAATATAGTTAGGTTTCTTATTGCTTACACCTATTTGTGGCTGTTCTTCAAGCATTGCTTCTTGTATATTAATAATGTCAATTGTAAAATTCTGTTCTTGTGTTTCCTCGATAATTTTTGTTTCTTGGAGTAGCTTTTCCGATTTTTTGATGAGTTTCATATCTATTTACATTTTTGACGCTTGACATTGACAAAATAACGATAATCTAAAATTAAGTTAATTCCTAAAACCTTGGGAGAATGCCAACACAGATAGATGCGCTATCGCGCCAAAATTGATGGCGTTACACAACCAAGATAATGCAACAATTAACAGCTATTTTAACGAAATTTAAACCTAAATTTGTTGCTCCTCCGATTTCAAATTTTCAGCCTACACAAGAAAATGTTTCCAATTTATCTTTCAATACTAATTTAGATTCAGGCACTATAGCTATCTTAGAACAGATTGAAGCTGAATATGAATACTATCAAGTTTGTGAGGAGTGGTAGTCATGAATTTAACACTCGCTCAACAATCCTTAGCAGGACTTTCCCAAACTGCTGCTCATCTCTGGGAACAGCTAACTAATTGCCAGACTCCTGAAGAAGAAGCTGAGATCATCACCGCTATTTGGGAAACTCAGGAAGTTCAGGAAGAAGTTGTTGATATCCAAGCAGAATTAGCATTGCAACTGGATGCTGAAATAACGGCTATTAAGCAACGACTAGAACATCTAAAAGCTGTACATCAATCAGCACTATTAAGACTAGAACGCTGGCGACAAAAATTAGATGAAACTATTTTAGAACAAACCGCCGCAGGAATTCTACCTGAGCAAATGATTGGTAATTCACTTCGCATCACAATTCAAGAAAATCCGCCAAGTTGTGAGGTGCTGATAGATGCAGAACAATTGTCTCCAAAATACCGCAGAGAAAAGACTGTTTACTCAGCAGACAAGAAAGCTATTATTGCAGCTTGGAAGAAAGGTATTCCTGTAGATGGCACTCATATCCAGCGCAAGCGCCGAGTTATCTATGCTTTGACAGCAACAGCAATTCATGACTTCAAAGACTCGCTTTTAACTTAACAATAGCTTTAACTAATTTATCAGCCAACAGCAGGAATTTTACTGTTTTGTTGGCTGCTAAATATAACTCTTTTTTCACACTTAAGTAGATTGGCACTAGGAAAGTTAAATATGTTCAAACGTAACGGAATTAAGCCTAGTTTCTAAAATAAATAGTGTTTCATCTGTTTCTCTAACTGCTCATTTTTAGCCAACCAAACACCTGAGCTACAGTTAACTCCAAGTCTATCCCGGCTAACACTGGCAAACGCTCATCACCCTGCAAAAGTTCTGGTTGTTGATTTGGACGGAAAACCAAAATGGAACGATCTTCTGGGTCTATTAACCAACCTAATTGGCAACCATGATCTAAGCAATAGAGAATATTGCCTGTGACTCGATTTGAACTTTGTTCGGGAGAAAGAATTTCAATTGTCCAGTCTGGAGGAAGCAGAAAATCACTATCGTCTTCCCCATCAGCAGCAAAGGGAATACGTGACCAGTTGAAAACCGCTACATCAGGTACTATTGAGCGGATTCCAAAACTAAACCGCAGTTCTGGAAAGGCATAAGCAACATGAAGGCTTTCGGCAATGTCGTTGATACTATTGCATAACCTTAACTGTAATCGGCTATGCTTCCCTTTTGGCATTGGTTTTTGAATAATCTCACCATTAATGTAAATGCTTGCAGGTTTTGTTTCTGGTAGCTTGAGAAACTCCTCCAGAGTCAGGGATTGGGTAATTACCGTAGACATGGCTCCAAAAGCAAAGGGGATATGTTTTAGTCTAGCAGTACCGTAGTCTCAAAAACAGTTTCTACTTCTGGCTACCGCCACAACCGCTTGCACACCAGTTAACAAGGCTAAAAAAGCTATGACCACAAAATGGCTAACACCAGAACAGGCCATTGTCAAAGCCAATCTCACTGTTACTTCTGAAACCTTAAAATCTTACATTTCAGAACAACAGGGAAAAACCACTGCTGAAGAACAATTCCAAGCTTTAGGATTGCTATTTGACAGGGAACGCTTGCGTGCAGGTAAAGCTAACTTTTTGCAACTTTTAGAACCAGTAAGTGATGAAAATAGCTACGTCAAAGATGAAATCGACTCTCATCAGTTAAACGACGATGACACAGAAACATCCGCTACCAACAGTGTAAATCAACTAGAACCATTTATTTTCGAGCAATGCAAAGTTCAAATCGTCATCACTTTACTACCTACAGAACAATTAATGAGTAGACCTGTAATGATTGCTGCCAGTAGTCACGGTGATTTCCCTGTGGTTGCCATGCTCAATCAAGACGAACTGGGTGATTTACCATCTGCAATTGTTCAACTACTGGACGAACTGAAAGCCGATTTTCCTAATCGCCAAATTCGCCGGAATATAGCCCAGACTAAAGTTGTCAAAACCAATCAACCGCCCACTGCCCAAACTCCAACTCGCACTGAAACTGCTAGCTCAGATACTACTAAACCAGTCAGTAATACTACGCAAATATCACTGTTTTAAATACCATGACTACTACAAATAGTAACAAATTACTTGTTATCTACGAAGGTCAACAACACTGGATTACAGAAGCGATCGCCATTAATGACCAATTACTACGGGATGCCTTCACTCCTCTTTGCGCTGAACTGGCAAACGCAGACATTGAGCGTCAACCAGGAGAACCGATTCACATCATCAAGAAGCCCGGTAAAAAAGGTACTTCTCCTCTAGATTGCCTGATAGTGGCTCCTGAAGAAATCAACCCCGCAGTCCAAATGTGCCACCAAATGCGTCAACGTCAGGTCATCACTGGAATTGACTGGCAAAATGCAGGACAGCTATCAATCCAGATTCAAGAGGCGATCGCAGCTGGAACAGAATTTTCTCAGTCACTCAATCAAACCCTAAAATCCCTAACAGCTTGCACTCCCACATCTAGGGTTATCCCTGAAGGTTTTTGAGTACTGACAAAAGGGGTTGGAAATTGACTTGAGGGATAAATTATTGTCCAAATTACAGCAATTTGCATTTCGACTGAAGTAGACCCCACACCTTACCTGCATCTCTTCTTTAATTCCAACCCCCATAATAACAAGTTGTACAAAATATGTCTCACCTCGTACCCCTCAGTATGGCAGAGGCAATTTATAGTCTTTATCAGTGCCAATTTACCTTAGATGCCACAGAATCACTTGATTATCTGGAAACCCAACTCAACATTTACTCCTTACTAGCACTGTATCAGCACTACTTTCCTACCGAATGGAAAGCCAGCCAAGCCACTATTTACCCACCTACAGATGTAGATTGCCATAGTCCCAGAGAACTGGAATTCATTGTACTGATTTACACTCATCTGTTTCCGTTATCCCACTGGACTGTAGAAACAGCCTACGAACAAAGATTGCACAGTATTCCTATTACCCCAATGGGTATTGACTGGACAATGGATGGAGAAATTGAACATCTCAAAGATGGTTGGCAACTACTTTTACCTTTTAGCCATGACAGTCGCCGTTGGCTTGATGAAATACACCCAGAAGGTAGCGATTGGTTTGATAGTGAATTTGGAATTTACGAAATTACCTACACTGACATCGACCACCCAGACAAAATTGACTACAAAAAACTGAAACGGCAGTGTCATCACCTAGATAATCCTTTAAAGTTTCTGCCTTTAACTTTAAAGCTGCTAGACCATGAAACTAAAAACCTTTGGTTGGACGAGTACGCAGACGATTATTACTACCAACCTGACCGCACCTTTTTACCTTGGTCAAAAGCATCTATTGATTTGCTCACCAGAAAATGGCAGCAAGCAAACCGAATGCTGAACTGTGCAGCCAACTTAATTGATTGGCTAGAAGCAGACTTAAAACCTCATGCTCAAATCCTACTAAAACTATGGAAACAAGCATTGAAACCACGTTAATCGACGTTACATCGACACCAATTCTATCCAGCGAGATTCTACGAGCAATTTTGGCAGACCCTCCCCGAAAATCTCCAGTAATTCAAGCAGAATTGCTGTTTTTAGATGGCATTTACATCTTCCACCACCGAGACAAAGAAATTCTCGATGCTCATATTTACAAATGTATCTCACCGGCAGCCCTGAGAATTGCTTTTAGCAATGAACCAATTGATACTGGTTGGATGGAACCAGGAATTGTGCGCTGGGGTACGGGCAGTACAGACACATATTTGGTAAAATTTATTCCACCAGCCACTCATACAATCAATTGCGATGAACTTGGATCTTTAACCGTTCCACTACCTGCAATGGTGTTTGTGGGCAAGGGATTAAAATATTGGGTTTGGGCAATTCAAGAACAGGAGTTTACTCCTCAAGCAGAAGCTTTTCATGTGCCACTACCCAATGTCTACAGTTCTGGACAGGTGTGTTGGGGAGTGAACGAACCACCTGCTGCTAATGGTTTATCAATGAACCATGCTTGGAATTTATTTATTTCCAGTATTTTCACCAACCATTTAACAATAAGTAAATCACAAAAATACCGCAAGGATATTCGCCAGCAACTTCTAAAACTGCACAAAAGATGCAGACGTTCAACTTATCCTGTATCTGACCTTGTGCCTATCGGCAATCAGAAAAGTGTCGCTATGCTTGTGCAGGAAATCCTCGATGAACCCATTGCTTGAGGGCATTATTGGTTACAAAATTGTCACAACTTCATCTCTGCCAACACACACCAGTAGTGGACTAGAGTACCTTTATGCCGGAAATGGCATCTTTGCTAGAGCCATTCGTCCTGGCATAGAGGTATTAATGCCTATTTGCTTGTGTTCCCAAACTATCAAAGGGCTACCTCACCTAACACCTTATCTCAAAGTCACTCCCTTAATTCCCAAACCGCTACTACTGGAAATGTGGCGGTCGAGTTATCAAGCTGGCAATCAATTTCATGAAATTCTCTTTCATCTCCACTGTACTGATGCAGGCTGGGATTTACAAGTCCCAGAGCAAATTCAAACTCCAACTAGCTGCCAGCCAACTCATTCTGGCAGTGACTCTTCCCACCAGAAAGCGGCTGTAGACATCCATTCCCACGGTTCCTTACCTGCCTTTTTCTCTACCACCGATAATGCTGACGAATCTGGCTTTCGCATCTATGGGGTACTAGGTAGAGTTAATACACTCAAACCAGAGATTAAATTACGGGTTGGACTGTTTCGCCACTGTTGGGATGTACCTGCTAGAGCAGTGTTTGACATCGACGGAGACTTTTTTATGGTTGATGTCTCACTTTCATCTGGCTGTAAATTTTACAGTACCGATGTCTCGCCTGTAAATGTGATGGAGAAGCTATGGAGGTGAATTTCAATTTAGCAAATGTCTGTTCCCTCACCGGTACCTATATCAACTTAACCAACCGTACTATGGAGCTAAATCTTGATTTGGTAAATGCTTCTCCTGTCGTGACTGTCAACTACTCGAAGATAGAACTGTGGCTAGTTGGGTGCGGAGGCACTGGTTCTTGGTTGGCTTCTTCTCTAGTTAGATTGGGCAGAGTTCTTTCTCAGCAAGGTAAACAGGTGAAACTTTGCTTTGTTGACCCGGATCGTGTTGAGTCAGCTAACGTTTTACGCCAGTGCTTCTGTGATGCAGAAATCGGACTCAACAAAGCCAAAACTTTGGCGCTGCGCTACTCCCTGGCTTGGAAGATGCAAGTTACAGCGATCGCTCAACCTTTCCAACCCAAATGGATTGTCCCCAGTTACAATACCCTGATTGTTGTCACTGCTTGTGTAGATAATGCCAAAGCCAGAGAGTCAATTACCCAAGTACTTCAGCACAACACTCATCGCGCTGCGCCTCACATTTGGCATTTGGATTGCGGCAACTCCAAACGTAGTGGTCAAGTACTATTAGGTTCCTATCTGTCTACTAACCCCAATGACTATGATTTTGAGGCTTTAGGCTGCTTTCGCTTACCTGCGCCAACTATACAGCAACCCGATCTACTGGTTTCACAACCAGAAGAATTGGCAGACAACAACTTGTCCTGTGAACAAATGGCGTTGCTCAATAGCCAGTCCTTGAGCATTAACCAGCGAGTTGCTGCGGAAGCCTTTGATTATTTGTTGCAATTGACGACGGGGAAACTACGACGATTTGCTACTTATTTCGACTTAGAGAGTGGTAGCGGAAAATCTCTGTATACAACGCAAGTCAGTATTATGCAGGCGATTCTCCTGAGTCATTCCTGTGCGTAGGTGTAGCCCGTCGTAGACATCGCTCCCCTCTCAAGTTAACAACCAAGCACTGTACCTGACTTTTCCCGTTAAGTCTCTTTTGCAAGCTGCCAACCCTCACAGAGATCGTGTAATTTTAACCAACCTCGCCACAGTACTTGAATGCCAATTGGTGTTTTGCTTCGGTGTTCTAGGTAGCCGCCAAGACGAGCAACAGCTTCAACAGCCCAACTAACAGTTAGTACTTTGGGCAGTTTGGGAGATTTAGCTTTCAAAATTCTCAGTTCTAAAGGATTCAGAATTTCAATCGCGGGGGCGAAAGGCTGGGTGCGGTGTAAATAAGTTAACTGCAACAGTTCAACAGCAATTACACTCAAGAAACCAACTAAGGTTTTCATGCCCTCAGCAGCCAGCCTGTATCGTTCTACCTGGCAACCAGATTTGAAGATTTTGTGATATTCCTCCACCCGCCAACGGTAAGAATACCAACGTAAAATCGTAGAAGCCATCTGGATATCTGCGACAACTTCTGTAGTCAACAGCATCCATTCGACAGGTATTTCACCTTCTGGACAATCAACTTCTGTGGCATAAACAGCATACACAAGTAGAGGGTCACG
>NZ_JAYGHD010000098.1:0-14802 GCF_034932245.1 Nostoc sp. UHCC 0251 | reverse complement strand
AAATCTCGCACTGCGTTTCTATCCCGCCTCGGAATGAATTCCGAGTCTCATAGCTCAAGTCCACTTAAGTGGACTAAATCCAATGACAGCCGCGCTAGCAAAGTGCATATTACATCCAAACGAGAACTGCTACATACAGTACCTGATAAATTAAAAATACAATCTCCAAAAACTAGGGTCAATGTCAAAGCAAAATGGAAACATGACGATAAAAATCTTTAGAAGCATCTTTGCTGCTGTCAACTTAGCGTTAATTTTTGGAGGATTAGTTAGTTGTGGTCTTAATGTACCGCAGCCACTTGCTCCAACTGAGCAACAAAAACCAGTCGTGCAACCTAACCAGAACGACGAGGATGATGACGACGACAAAGATGGCGATCGCAAGAATAATGATCGCAAGGATGATGAAGACGATGACGATAAAGACGATAACGATTAAATAAAGGCAAAGCTCTAACCTTTATCCTTCTCTTTGAGTTTCCATTTATGCTGATTCAACAAACTTCTACTTCCCTCATCGAGACTTTACGCCACCGTCGGCAACAACTAGCCAATCTCATTGATTTTCCAGCAATTCTGTGGTCAGGTAGCAACATTTCACGCAACTTTGCCGCAAATCCCTTTCCGTTCCGCGCTAGCAGCCATTTTCTCTATTTTGCTGGACTGCCATTATCAAAGGCGGCAATTCGTCTAGAAGCGGGCAAGCTAGAACTATTCATGGATGATCCATCACCCAGCAGCGCCCTTTGGCATGGAGAAATGCCAACGCGCGAGGAAATAGCTCAAAAGATTGGGGCGGATGTGGCAGGGCCAATGGCAGAATTAGAGTCTTGGTTAGAAGATGCTGCCACACTTGCTGTACAAGATGCAGCTACTTGGACGCAACAATCGCAGCTATTAAATAGATGGATTTTACCACAAAGTCCTCCCCAAGGAATTGACTTGGAGTTAGCTAAAGCGATCGTTTCTCTGCGCCTCACTCATGATGAAGCTGCATTAACCGAGTTGCGAAAAGCTGCGGCACTCACTGTTGAGGCACACAAAGCTGGTATGGCAGCAACACCTAAAGCCAAGCTAGAAGCACAAGTTCGTGCAGCGATGGAAGGGGTAATTATTGGCCACAATATGACAACTTCTTACAACAGTATTGTCACCGTCCACGGTGAAGTTTTGCATAACGAACAGTATCACAATCCTCTACAACCAGGTGATTTACTGCTTGCCGATGTTGGTGCTGAAACTGAGATGGGTTGGGCAGGTGATGTAACTCGTACGTGGCCAGTTTCCGGTAAGTTTTCATCTACCCAGAGAGATATTTATAATGTTGTGCTGGCGGCTCATGATGCTTGCATTGCTAAAATACAGCCTGGTGTAGAGTATGAAGATATCCATCTGCTAGCTGCCACGGCGATCGCTGAAGGTTTGGTAGAGTTAGGCATCTTACAAGGAAATCCGCAAGATTTAGTAGAGATGGATGCCCACGCGCTGTTTTTCCCTCATGGTATCGGTCATCTACTGGGTTTAGATGTCCATGATATGGAAGACTTGGGTGATATAGCTGGGTATGAAGAAGGACGTTCTAGGAGCGATCGCTTTGGCTTAGGCTACCTCCGTTTAAATCGTCCTTTGCGTCCAGGAATGTTAGTCACAATTGAACCTGGCTTTTATCAAGTACCAGCAATTTTAAATGATGCCAACGTTCGCTCAAAATATCAGAATGTGGTGAATTGGCAGCGTTTATCTGAATTTGCTGATGTGCGCGGAATCCGCATTGAAGATGATGTTTTAGTTACCGCAGAAGGTAGTGAAGTTTTAACAGCCGCATTACCGAATAGTGCCAGTGCTGTAGAAGATTTAGTGGGTTCTTGATCTCTGCATCATACCTTGCTAATTGATACCGTAAACACATAGAACTTATGATCAAAAAACCTATAGGATTATTACTCAACGGAGTTATTGTTAGCTTCGGACTCTTGCCATTATTAGCTCAAGCACAGCAGCCGGTTTCTGATATTCAAGTTGCGGCGATGGTAGAGGCATTGCGACAGGCTGCACCGCAGACAAAAAATCCCAACGATGGATATTACAGCGAATGGCAAGTTAAACCAGAAACCCTCAAAGGCTGGACAAGAACTTGTCTTAAACGAGAACTAACACCGACGCAGTTTGAAAACAGCCCTGCGATCGCTCGTCAAGTTGTATCCTGCATTACCCGCCGTGAGTTAACCAATCAGTTGAGCGCCACCAACAATAATGAAATTGCATCTGTGCGCGGCGCAGCTTGTTGGTGGATGACTGGTAGTTATACAGGCTGCAACAAAGGCTTCACTGCTGACTATGTGCAAAAAGTAGTCCGCTTTTACCAACAACAACGTTCAAAACCAGCAACAACTCAATCATAAAAAGAATTCAGAAGCGAAGCGGGGCGTTAGCCCATTGCGAATTGGTTTAACTCATTTCTCGGTAGCGATAATATGTAAATCTATTTTTTGATGCCTAATTAGCTCCATCAATCTTTGTGTGAAAGAACCTTTGAGCCATTTTTTCCATAAAGACTGCTGGCTTTCACCAATAATAATTTGAGTGATGTGATAATCTACTGCAACTTGAGCAATTTTCTTGGCGATACTTTGGCTCTTAAAATGTAAAAATTCGCCACCAAACTCTCGACATAATTTCTCGCATGTATCAATATGCAAACTTTCTTCTTTGGTGAGAAAACGTTCGGGACGTGCTACGAACACAGTATACAGTCCCGCATTCATATAATTGGCAATGCGTGCGCCTCGACGTAGCAATTGCACTGAATCCGGGTAAGTAGATACACATACTAAAACTCGTTCGTGAACATTGCACTTTTGTCCTATTAAGCTGGAAGTGTTTGCTTCTTCTTCAACGGTATCTGCTACTTCTCTTAGTGCTAGTTCCCTTAAAGCAATGAGATTACGACGCTGAAAGAAGTTTTTCAGGGATTGCTCAATTTTTTCAGGAGCATAAATTTTCCCTTCTTGTAAGCGCTCTTCTAGAGTTTCTGGAGTAACATCAATGACAACCACAGCATCAGCTTCATCAAGTACATAATCAGGGATACGCTCTCGTACCACTACACCTGTAATTTTTGCCACTAGGTCGTTTAAACTTTCTAAATGCTGAATATTGACAGTGGAGTAAACATCAATTCCAGCAGACAAAATTACTTCCACGTTCTGATAACGCTTTTCTCGTTGAGAACCAGGAACGTTAGTATGAGCAAGTTCATCCACTAGAACCAGTTGGGGGGAGCGTTGCAGAATTGCGTCTGTATCCATTTCCTGTAGAGTGACGTTCTGATGGATGCAGGCTTTTTGAGAAACTACCTCGATTTCAGCAGCTTTCATTGCCGTATCTTTGCGCCCATGAGTTTCTATGACACCGATAACTACATCAATTCCATCTTGTTTGAGTTGATGTGCTTCTTCCAGCATTTTGTAAGTTTTGCCGACACCGGGAGCCATACCAATAAAAATCTTATGTTTCCCGCGTCGGTTAGGACGAATATAAGAACTATCGGGAGATGAGGTATGAGAATGAATCATGAACAAGATATTAGGTAAATTGGCAATAGTTAATTTAGAAAGCTGGGAAAGAATGATAGTGTTACTTGTTTTGAGTTAATCGTTTATTGGGACTATTAATCGCTTCTTTTCTTGACTCCTTCAAGAAGTTAACTTGCAGGCTGTAAAGTATCCAAAGCCATATTTAGCTGCAAAACATTGATTCCAGGTTCACCAAAAATTCCCAGGAATCTGCCATCTATATTTTGAGATACTAGAGTTTGAATTTGGGCTGGATTCAGATTACGGGCACTGGCGATACGCTGCACCTGTACTTGGGCTGCTGCAATACTGATGTGGGGATCTAAACCGGAGCCAGAAGTATAAACTAAATCAGCAGTTGGTTGTATATTGGCTTGTTTCAGCCGTGCTATTTCTATTTGAATACGTTTGAGTAGTTCAGGATTGCTGGGTGCGAGATTGCTAGCTCCTGATACTCCTGTAATTGGAATTTCTGGGCTTATGCTGTATTCTACAGTGCTGGGACGGCTCCAGAAATAGCGATCGCTATTAAAGGGTTGACCAATTAAGGCAGAGCCTACAACTGTACCTTGACTGTTAGTGATTAAGCTACCGTTAGCCTGAAAGGAAAATGCTATCTGTCCACAAAGTAGCATGAATAAAGGATAGAGGAAGGCTGTTAGTAACCACAAAGCTAAGGTGGAACGAACAGCTTTATTGAGTTGGCTCATCAGAATTTCTCCGGCTGAAAAATGACTACAAATAAATAAATACTCACGCTCAAAGTCAGGAGTCCTAAAAGGGCGATAGCATAAGACGCAGAACGTGATATTGCGAACGGTGTTGCGGCTTGTACTGCTGGTGCTAGAAGTACATTCAAGCAAAGCAGTAAGAATAGAGATAAGGGAATACGATTTTGTTTTTTGTCAATAAAGTGAAATACATTCTTCATAATTAAAATAGTGAATTGAAACGCAAAGGGGCGCAGAGGTAAGCGCAAAGTAACGCAGAGTTTTGGATTAAGCTAGACCTATGGACACAATCAAAAGATCAATTATTTTGATGGCAATGAAGGGAATCACAACGCCACCAAGTCCATAGATAAAGATATTGCGTTGTAAAAGTTGATCTGCGGTTAATGGTCGAAATTTAACCCCAGTCAGTGCTAAGGGAATGAGTGCTGGAATTACTAAGGCGTTGTAAATTAAAGCTGATAAAACCGCAGATTGGGTGCTTGCCAAACCCATAATATTGAGAGTGCCAACACCAATGCCCGAAAATATTGCTGGAAGAATGGCAAAATATTTAGCAATATCGTTAGCAACAGAAAATGTAGTGAGTGCGCCACGAGTAATCAGTAATTGTTTACCAATGGTGACGATATCAATTAACTTGGTAGGATCAGAATCAAGGTCTACCATATTAGCAGCTTCCTTTGCCGCTTGAGTGCCTGTATTCATTGCCACACCTACATTTGCTTGAGCTAAAGCTGGGGCATCATTAGTACCATCTCCAGTCATCGCTACGAGTTTTCCTTGGGCTTGTTCTGTCCGAATCACCTCAATTTTGTCTTCAGGTGTAGCCTCGGCAATAAAGTCATCAACTCCTGCTTCTTCCGCAATCACAGATGCAGTAATGCGGTTATCTCCGGTCAGCATAATGGTTTTAATTCCCATCCGCCGCATTTGATCAAAACGTTCTCGAATCCCCGGTTTAATGATGTCTTTGAGATAAATTACACCGTAGATTTCATCATTTTTACAAAGTGCTAATGGAGTACCACCTAATCGAGAAATTCGTTCAAAGGTGGTATCAAGTTCAGGGGTTAATTTTCCATTACGCGATCGCACAAATCCTTTAATCGCGTCCACTGCACCTTTACGAATTTGCACCTCGTTGGGTAAATCAGTGCCACTCATCCGCGTTTTGGCAGAAAATTCGATGCCTTCTGCTTGTTTGGAGTCAATATCTAATCTTGCCCCTAATTTTTCTGCCAGTTTGACAATGGATTTTCCTTCTGGAGTTTCATCAAATATGCTTGATTCTAGAGCAACCTTTGCTACCTTCTCCATAGAATGACCATTAACGGGAATAAATTCCTCTGCCAAACGGTTTCCCAAAGTAATCGTACCTGTTTTGTCCAATATCAGGGTGTTGATATCTCCGCAGGCTTCAACTGCCCGTCCAGAAGTAGCAATTACATTAAACTGGGCGACTCTATCCATTCCAGCAATCCCAATAGCACTTAATAATCCGCCAATAGTGGTAGGAATCAGTGCCACAAGTAAAGCTATGAGTACGGCAATACTAATAGGTGAGTTGATGTAGACTGACACCGTAGGTAAAGTGGCAATCACAACCAAAAACACTTGAGTGAGAACTGCCAACAAAACCGTCAAGGCGATTTCATTGGGTGTTTTGCTGCGAGAAGCTCCTTCTACTAAACTAATCATGCGGTCAAGAAAACCTTGTCCAGGGTCAGCAGTCACCCGAATTATCAGTTCATCGGAGGTGATACGCGTTCCTCCAGTCACGGAACTAGCAATATCTGACCCTGGTTCTTTCAATACTGGTGCTGATTCTCCCGTAATGGCAGATTCATCAACAGAGGCAATACCTTTAATCACCTCCCCATCAGCAGGGATAATATCCCCAGCAATTACCTTGATTTGGTCGCCACGACGTAAGGCTGTAGAACTAACCTCTTCGGTGGAACCATCAGCAAGGAGTTTTTTGGCTTTAGCATCGGATTTTGCCGATCGCAAGGCATCTGCTTGAGCTTTGCCTCGTCCTTCGGCTACAGCTTCCGCAAAGTTGGCAAAGACAATGGTTAAGAACAGAATCAGGGTAATTAAACCATTGAATAATCTGGGATTGTTACCCGGTGTTGGTCCAAATAAATTTGGTGCAATTGTTACCAGTGCTGTGATGATCGTACCTAACCAAACTACAAACATCACTGGATTTTTCAACATATTACGCGGATGCAGCTTAACAAATGCTTGCTGAAATGCGCGTTTGTAAAGTCCGGCTGATTTGGCTTTGGGTTTATGTTTGCGTTCTTGTCGCAGTTTTGTAGATAGTGTCATTGGTGATTTGATTAATTAATTTAAAAAATTAGGCACAGGCGCAAACAAAAGAATATTTCGCGTTGCATAGTTGCGGGATGATTTAGCAAATTCCAAAATTCCCCCCCTGCCTCCCCTGCTCCCCCTGCCCCCCCTGCTCTCTTCATCCACCTCTGGCAATCAGAAACGCCTCTGCTATGGGGCCTAAAACAAGTGCGGGAAGGAAGGTAAGAGCGCCAAGGATTAAAATCACGCCGCTTGTAACTCCCGCGAAAAGCCTAGTGTCAGTTCTCAGGGTGCCGGTGGTCATAGGAACAGGTTGCTTGCGGGACATACTATCCGCCAAAAGTAGCAGTGCAATAATTGCGATATAACGCCCTGCCAAAATACTGACACTGGTGCTGAGGTTCCACCACAGAGTATTATCGTTTAATCCTTCAAAGCCAGAACCGTTATTCGCTGCGGCGGAAGCGTATTCGTAAACTACCTGGGATACACCATGAAAACCTGGATTGCTAATGCCTGAAAGAGTATCGGGAAAACCGAAGGTAATAGCCCAAGGAATGAGAATAGCAAAGGGGTGAACTAATAAGACAACGCTGGCTAGGACAATTTCTGGTTTCTCGATTTTGCGTCCTAAAAATTCTGGTGTCCGTCCCACCATTAACCCAGTCAGGAACACCGCCAAAATTAGATAGATAAATAGGTAAGCTGTGCCAGTTCCTTGGCCTCCCCAAATAATTTGCAAAAACATATTAAAGAGAGTCGCAAATCCACCTGGAGGCATTAAGGAATCGTGCATACCATTAACAGCACCACACATAGTTGCTGTGGTCATGACTGCCCAAAGTGCTGTTTGTGCCCATCCAAATCGAACTTCTTTGCCTTCTAAGTTGGGTTGTTGTTCTCCCAATAGTGAGTTAACAAAGGGATTTCCTTGAAATTCGCCTACTGCGGCAACACCTATTAAAAAAACAAAGATGACAAAGACCATCCAAAACACTAGCCATGCTTGTTTACGGTTGTTAGCAAATATGCCGTAAGTGTAAATAAATGCTGTGGGAATAGAAATCATTGCCCACATTTCTAATAAGTTCGTAAAGCCGTTGGGATTTTCAAAAGGATGGGCTGAGTTGATTCCAAAGAAGCCACCACCGTTTTCTCCTAATTCTTTAATAATTTCAAAGTGGGCAACCGGGCCACGGGCAATTACTTGAGTTGCCCCTTCTAAGGTAGTTGCTATGGCTGGGCCTGCCAAAGTTTCTGGTACACCCGCCAAGATTAATAACAAGCCGCCAATCACAGATATGGGTAACAAAATTCGCGTGATTGACTTAATCAAATCGCTGTAAAAGTTGCCTAATGGTCTACCAGTTAAACCACGAATAAAGGCAATTCCTACTGCTAAACCAGTCGCCGCCGAGGTAAACATCAAAAAACCCAGGGCGAAAGTTTGACTGGCATAGGTATAAGTTGTTTCACCAGAATAATGCTGTTGATTGGTGTTAGTGACAAAGGAAATAGCAGTATGTAGTGCTAAATCCCAACTTGGTGTATCTAAATTTGTGGGATTTAGCGGCAACCATCGTTGCAGCATCAAGATTAAAAAAACTAAAATCCCCATGACAAGATTGCTATACAGTACTGCTTTGGCATACTGCCAACCTGTCATTTCTTCTTGAGGACGTATGCCACTAAAGGCATAAATAGCTTTTTCTAGAGGATTTATTACTGCATCAAGGAGTGTTTTTTCTCCCATGAAAACACAAGCTATATATTTCCCCAGTAAGGGAGTAGTTGCTATGACTATCAGTAATGTCAAAGCAATTTGTATCCATCCTTGTAACATGAATTTAAAAAATCTCCTGATACATTTTTATATTGTCGAATTTTTGATGAAACACTCTTTGGGTAAATAGTGAACTGGATGCTTTTTGGTAAGGATAAAATTTAGCATGGGAACTGAGGCTGAATTTAAAGCAACAGCTAGTATATAATCTCCATACCAAATTATGAGTTCAGCACTTGCTAGGATGACTTGATTATGTCTAACAATGCCGAGAACTATGCAACTTTCTGGCAACGATAAGCTAGTTAAAGCTTTGCCACAATAGCAGCTGTTGCTCAGAATTTTTACACTTATTAAACCTAATGCCATAACGCATTTTTGCAATTTAAGAGAACAAGAGGAACAAGGTTCTCTAGTTGTTACTAATTAATATAATTAACTATATGAGCTAAAACAAGTAATAGAAGGGTATAAAACAGCGTTTGTTTTTTATTCATGGTGTTTATTGAGGAATATATATTAAGTGTTTAGGACGTTTATCTTTAGGTAAACGCTTCATTGATTGGTTAATAATCTGGTATAATCAATTTAGGTAAATATAATTTTTAGTTAAAATAATAAAAAATTAACCATCATGCCCTAAATGGTAGATTTCAAAGTTAGATTACTTCATAAAGAATCGCCTTTAGGCAAATCTTTGCTAATTGCAGGTCTATTTATAGTTGCATTAATTCTGGAGTACTCTACACCTACTGAATATGTGTTTGGCTATCTCTACACAGGGCCGATTTTGTTAGCAAACTCCTGGTTAGGGAGGCGTGGTACTTTTCAAGCGACCTTCGTTGCTGTGTGCTTAACGATGCTAAATCTTGTAATGCCAGGTGGTGAAGTCATTAAGGCTTCTACGATCGCCAGTAGAGCGATCGCTGCGATCGCATTGATTGTCACGGGTGTTTTGAGCGATCGCCTACGTCGTTCGGAAGAAGCGATCGCCCTGACTCGTGCCAAGTTAGAAGCTCAAGAGGAATTGTCCAGAGTGCGTGAAGATTTTGCTTCTACTCTCACCCATGATCTCAAAACTCCGTTGTTGGGAGCAATTGAAACTCTTAAAGCCTTTGAACAAGAAAAATTTGGTGCTGTCTCATCGCCACAGCAAAAAGTTTTAGCCACAATGACGCGTAGTCATCAAACCTCTCTACAACTGCTAGAAACTTTGTTAGATATTTATCGCAATGATACAGAAGGCTTAAAACTCAACTTAGTACCTGTAGATTTGGCTATTTTGGCAGAAGAAGCTGCTAGTACTCTGTCGGAGTTAGCAGCCAGCCGCCGCGTTTATCTTTCACTTAACTATGGTGACTCTGATTGGCGGCGATCGCTATGGGTTCAGGGTGATGAATTACAACTTCAACGAGTTTTTACCAATCTTATAGTTAATGCTATCAACCATTCTCGGCGCGGTGAGCGTGTGGAAATAGTATTAGAACCGCAAGCTTCCTATCAAGTTGTGAAAATTTTGGATACGGGTGCAGGTATTGTACCCGAACAATTCTCCCATTTATTTGAACGATTTTATCAAGGACATAGCCAACGCCAAGCTAAAGGTTCTGGATTAGGGCTTTACCTATCTCGGCAAATTATTGTAGCCCACGGCGGTATAATTTGGGCAGAGAACAGAGTACCTATCGGTGCGATGTTTGCTTTTAAGCTTCCCGTTTACCCGTCTCAATCTTCTGTTACTGTGTGAGATGCCATCTACCCCAATCAAAATTCTCCTAGTAGAAGATGATGAACTTTTTCGTTTAGGTTTGCAGGTGCGATTGCAACAAGAAACTGGCTTAGAGATTATTGCTGAGGCAGAAGATGGAGAAACAGCTATTGAATTAATTAACCAAAAATCTTTCGATGTAGTGCTACTAGATGTAGGATTGCCAGGAATTGGCGGAATCGAAGCTTGTAAACAAATTAAGCAGCAAAATCCTCAGTTACCAGTTTTAGTTTTGACTTCCCACTCCCAAAAGTCTTTAATTGCCCGATTAATTGAAGCAGGCGCTCAAGGCTACTGTCTCAAAGGAGTGGCAGCAGAAAAATTGGTGCTGGCACTTCGTTCTGTTGCTGCTGGGGCATCCTGGTGGGATGAAACTGCAACCAAAGAAATTCGTTCTACTTTTGCATCCGATCCTGGCGAACCTAACTCAGAAAATATCTCAAAACTTTCCAACCCCCTAACCCAACGCGAACAAGAAATTTTATCACTGCTGGCAGCTGGAAAAACTAATCAAGAAATTGCTCTAGCACTCTACATCACACCTGGGACTGTGAGGGTTCATGTTCATGCGATTTTACAGAAATTAGAAGTGCGCGATCGCGCTCAAGCTGTTGTTGTTGCTCTACAAAAAAGTTTAATTAAGGGACTTGTGTAGAAATAAATATAGGTATCTGGCAAACAGTTCAGTTAAGCTTTTTTCTCTCCCCCTGCCTCCCCTGCCTCCCCTGCTCCCCTGCCTCCCCTGCCCCTCTGCCTCCCCTGCTCCCCCTGCCTGCCTTAACAGATAAATTTGCTTAACCCAAGCTGGTTGCTACAGTCGGGGTGAAAAATACTAAGCTGGTAGATAGCACATTTAAAATTTAGTGGAAATTCGGAATCGCATTCATCGGCGGTTTAGAATTTCCTATCGGCGAACTACCTGTAATTACATTATGTTTGATGCATTATCTGACCGTTTAGAATCCGCCTGGAAAAAACTGCGGGGACAGGACAAAATTTCTCAATCCAACATTCAAGATGCATTGCGCGAAGTGCGCCGCGCCTTGTTGGAAGCAGATGTCAATCTCCAGGTAGTCAAAGATTTTATTAGCGAAGTCGAAGCCAAGGCACAGGGAGCCGAGGTAATTACTGGCGTGCGACCTGACCAACAGTTCATCAAAATTGTTCATGATGAACTAGTGCAGGTGATGGGAGAAGAAAATGTTCCCATAGCAGAAGCCCCGGAACAGCCTACTATTGTGCTAATGGCTGGGTTGCAAGGTACTGGTAAAACCACAGCTACCGCTAAGTTAGCCTTACATCTGAGAAAATTAGATCGTAGCTGTTTGTTGGTGGCGACAGACGTATATCGCCCAGCAGCGATCGACCAATTGCTGACCTTGGGTAAGCAAATTGACGTACCAGTATTTGAACTAGGAAGCGACGCCGATCCCGTAGAAATTGCAAGGCAAGGTGTAGAACGCGCCAGGGCAGAAGGTGTAAACACAGTAATTATTGATACTGCTGGTCGCCTGCAAATTGACGAAGACATGATGGCGGAGTTAGCCCGCATCAAAGCAACAGTCCAACCCCATGAAACTTTGTTGGTGGTGGACGCAATGACCGGTCAAGAGGCAGCCAATCTTACCCGCACCTTCCATGAGCAGATCGGAATTACTGGGGCGATTCTCACCAAGTTAGATGGTGATAGCCGTGGTGGTGCAGCGCTTTCGGTGCGAAAGATTTCGGGAGCGCCGATTAAGTTTGTGGGTGTAGGCGAGAAAGTCGAAGCACTACAACCGTTTTATCCCGATCGCATGGCATCGCGGATTCTGGGAATGGGCGATGTGCTGACCCTGGTAGAAAAAGCCCAAGAAGAGTTCGACTTAGCCGATGCTGAGAAAATGCAGGAGAAAATTTTGTCAGCGAAGTTTGACTTTACTGACTTTCTCAAGCAGTTGCGGATGCTGAAGAACATGGGATCTCTTGGAGGCTTCATCAAGATGATTCCAGGGATGAACAAGCTCTCAGACGATCAGCTGAAGCAGGGAGAAACCCAGCTAAAGAAGAGTGAGGCGATGATTAACTCCATGACTCGCCAAGAACGCCATGACCCCGATTTATTAGCTAGTTCTCCCAGTCGGCGGCGGCGGATTGCTGCTGGCTCCGGCTATAGAGAGTCTGATGTAACTAAACTAGTGGGTGATTTCCAAAAAATGCGATCGCTCATGCAGCAAATGGGTCAAGGCAACTTCCCTGGAATGCCGGGAATGTTCGGTGGTGGCGGCATGGGCAATGCCTTTGCAGGTGCAGGCAATCGTCCCCCTGCCCCCGGATGGCGGGGTTACGATGGTGGTGCCCCAGGCACGAAAAAGAAAAAACCCAAAGATAAAAAGAAAAAAGGCTTCGGCAATCTTTAGTTATTGGGAATGGGGAATGGGGAATGGGGAATGGGGAATGGGGCATGGGGCATTGGGCATTGGGCATTGGGCATTGGTAATTTGCTAATGACTAATGACTAATGACTAATAGCAGCAAATGCTAGGCAGTGCTAAAATTAGCATTTCGACCTCAGAATTTATCAGCAGAGGAAGCTGGCCCTCTATTTCTCGGCAGCAGCCAGATTTAGGTTACTTCCTCGCCAACTAGTTACTAACTAATATCTAAACAACAGGAGAACGATTCTTCAACCATGATCAAACTGCGCTTGAAGCGATTCGGTAAAAAGCGGGAAGCAAGTTACCGCATTGTCGCAATTAACAACCTCGCTCGCCGCGATGGACGTCCCCTAGAAGAGTTGGGATTCTACAACCCCAGAACCGATGAAGTGCGACTAGACGTTCCCGGCATCGTCAAGCGACTACAGCAAGGCGCTCAACCCACTGACACCGTCCGTCGCATTTTAGTAAAAGCCAATGTTTTTGAACAGGTCAGTGCCACACCTACAGCCGCATCATAATTCCGGAACAATATCCCCAACAGCTAGCCCCAATTATGTTGGGCTGGTTCGGTTTTTAGTGCAACCGTTTTTGGAATCTCCAGAGACTTTAAGCGTTGATTGTGAAATTTCTCAGGCCCTCAACCGGGCTTGGATTCGCATCGCCTTTGAAAGCACAGATAAAGGGAAAGTGTTTGGTCGAGGGGGACGCAATATTCAGGCAATTCGTACAGTAATTGCCGCCGCCGCCGCTGCTGCTGGACAATCAGTATACCTGGATATCTACGGCAGCACCACGCCGGGCCGCGAGGGTATGTCTTTTGATGAAGAGACAGAAGAGCGATCGCCACCGCCAACTAGGAGAGAACCGCGTGGAAATGATGGGCCTAAACCCATTGTTAAACCCCGCCTCCGCTAGGTTAAAGCTAGAGAGCAAGTCTGAGCGGTTGTAGTTACTTCCGCTCAGAATTTTTGTAACAATGGAAAGTAGCAAAAAATTTTGGATCTTTTTTTGGACTCTTCACCAGGGGCGTACAGCTTTACGCTCCACAGCCGATTCATATGTTGCAAAAATTTTTCTAAAATCTAAGTAAAAAACGTAATTTCGCCCTTGGCGAAAAAAGATTAACCTTTGTCAAATACAGATCCTCACCAATTAAGAAATATTATGGCAGGTGCTTTAACAATTCAGCTGCCCAATATTCCCAGTGCGATCGCTCTTGCAGGAGATGGAGAAGAAAATCTCAAAATCCTATCTCGGCAAACAGGAGCCACTTTAGTGCTACGCGGGCAGGAATTAGTGATTTCTGGTACCGAAGGGCAAATTGATCTGGCTTCTCGATTAGTGCGATCGCTTGAAGACCTCTGGATTAAAGGCAATACCATCACCAGTGCCGATATTTTAACAGCTCGTCAAGCCATAGATAGCGATCGGCAAGGGGAATTGCAAGATTTACAGCGGGATGTCCTTGCCAAAAGTCGCCGGGGTGAAGAAGTCCGTGCCAAAACCTTCCGCCAACGTCAATATATTGACGCACTCCGTAGACGCGACCTCACCTTTGGGATTGGGCCTGCTGGTACCGGCAAGACTTATCTCGCTGTTGTTGTCGCCGTGCAAGCACTCCTTGCCAACCAGGTGGAAAAGCTAATTTTAACTCGCCCTGCCGTCGAAGCCGGTGAAAAACTCGGTTTTTTGCCTGGAGACTTACAGCAGAAAGTTAACCCCTATCTTCGCCCACTTTACGATGCTATTTATGACTTCATCGACCCAGAAAAAATACCCAGCTTAATGGAACGCGGTGTGATTGAAGTCGCACCACTCGCCTATATGCGGGGACGCACCCTCAATAACGCCTTTGTAATTGTGGATGAAGCTCAAAATACTACACCCGCTCAGATGAAAATGGTTTTGACTCGTTTGGGCTTCCGTTCTCGGATGGTGATTACAGGTGACATGACACAAACTGATTTGCCACTTCACCAACAATCGGGTTTAGGAGTAGCTTTACAAATTTTAAAACACGTTGAAGGGATTGCCTTTTGCGAATTTTCCCAAAAAGATGTCGTGCGCCATCCTCTGGTTCAGCGTATTGTCGCTGCTTATGAACAATACGAAAAATAGGGATTGGGAATTGGGCATGGGGCATTAGTTATACCAATTTGAAAAAAGAATGCGACAAATAGACCATTTGTAGAGACGCGATTCA
>NZ_JAYGHD010000097.1:0-15038 GCF_034932245.1 Nostoc sp. UHCC 0251 | reverse complement strand
AGCTCACAATCTGCTTAATTTGTCAATGCCTTCTACTGGACTGGCTCTCTAGCTATTGCTGCACGTACTTGGAAATCAGCGTCAGATGTCCAACTGATAATATTACCGGGGTTGTCAGTGTCGAACTCAACCGCACCATTTTTTAGGTTGATGCGGTAAACGTCAAACTTTTGGGGATTGTTTAAGTTCAAAGCTACCAGCACTTGATCTGGAAATTTGGGTTCCAGTTCCACGAGTTCGGCTTTTACACCCTGGAATGGCGTTAAGTCACGCACAATTTTAGAGTGAATATTAACCAAGTGGAGGTGAAAGTTCTCGTCGCCATCCGAGTCCTGCATATAAATCAACTGGTCGGCGTTATAAGTCCAGAAGAAAATGCGGATACCGCGCTTTTTGTCGGCAGTTAGTATCTGGTCGTCTTCTTGTCCTACAGTTCGCAACCATACCTGCAAGACATTTTTCTCATCAGGGGCGATATATGCCAAGTACTTGCCATCAGGGGAGAGCTGTGGGCTAGTTTTTTCAGGATTCCCAAACAGAATTTCGCGCGGAATTAGCGGTGGTAGGGAGGGCGCTTGAGCAGATGACATATTTTTATCCTCTACTTAACTACCTTATTCTCACTTGGTTATGAAAATGACAATTCATCCTATTGGGTGAACCTAGAATAGGTAGCATGTTAGAGAGACGCGATAAATCGCCGTCTCTACAAAGAATTTACTCATCAATTATTCTCGGCGATGAGTCTTTGATATTCGTGAATGAGTCTTTGATACTCATTGACGGCAATTGTCGCAATGTCCGCAACGCAAGTTAGCAGCTTCTTTGTCAAAACCAAAGGCATTTAACAAAAACTGCCAACGACACTGCTTAGTTGTTAAATATTGATGCATCTGTTTAGCAGCGTGTAATTGCGTCGCTGGCTGATTTCCCGGTTTTTGAGCAATGGTGTAATGAAAAGGATCAAGCCAGTTTAGCTGACCGTTGCTGTGGAGTAAAGCTAGCGCCGTAGCACCTTCAGGAAATTGTCGGGTTACTGCATTCACTTCTCCCTGTTTTGGTAATTTTTTCACAAGTTGCTGCGCTATTTGCTGTTGCGATCGCATTTTTTCTTGAAAAAACTCCTGTCTTTGCTTATCCTCTGGATCTAACCACCCCGTAGGTTCACTTACCAATGTCAACGCTTCTGCTGGTTTTCCATCCCTGCCAGCGCGGCCAATTTCTTGCACATATTCAGATAACAAATGTGGTGCGTGAAAATGTGCCACCCACCGGACATTGCTTTTATTAATCCCCATGCCAAACGCACAGGTACACACAACAAAGGGAATTTTGCCACTTAACCAGCTTGCTTCTACTTCACGGCGTTCTGTTGCGCCCAATCCCGCATGATAACTAGCTGTTGCGTAACCCATCTCTGCTAACCATTGGGCTAAATCTTCGCTATCTCTCCTGGTGCGAACATAAACTAACCCCGATTGTTGCGGTCTATTTTGAATAAACTTTAATAATTGTTGTTTTCTACCTCGTGGTGTCCAAGCGATGCGAACACTGGGATGCAAATTCGGACGGTAGGGATTCAACCGGAAAATCTCTGGTTGCTGTAATTGTAAAACTGTTTGAATAATCTTTTGGGCTGAGGGGTCAGCAGTCGCAGTAAAAGCGGCGATGCTGATTTTTGTTCCTGGTGATTTTGATTTTAGCAATGCCGGACGCACTGCCCCTAATCTGCGATAAGCTGGGCGAAACGTGTCTCCCCACTGCACTAAACAATGAGCTTCGTCCAAAATTAAGCCATTAATTTGCAATTGCGGGTGACATAATCTTTCCCAGACTGGCGCACTTAGCAAAGTTTCTGGGGATAAATAAAGCAATCTTAGCTGTTGACGTTCTAAAGCTTGCAGAGTTGCACGGCGTTGAGATGAAGGTAATTCACTATGCAAAAGTGCAGCTTTTTGATTGCTTTGTAGAAGTTCCTGAACTTGATTTTCCATCAACGCTACCAAGGGCGAAACTACCAAAGTTAATCCTGTTTGTAGTAGCGCGGGAAGTTGAAAACAAATTGACTTTCCGCCACCTGTGGGCATAATAATCAGTGCATCTTTTTGTGCCAATAAACTCCTGACAATTTCTCCTTGTGGCGGGCGAAAATCTTCATAACCCCAGATTTTTTTAAATGTAGCCAGAACTTCTTGCCAGGATTTTATTGTGGGCTGATTCATAATCAATAGTAGATACACTTATATCTTTGAAAACTGAATATAGCCTCTGTCATCCAGTTAATGGTTCAGTAATTTCATCATCTCAGGTTGTAATCTACTGATTGTAAGAAGGAATTAGAACTGATTTTTATAAAAACTAGAAATAGCTTAACTGTTGGCTGACTCACCCGCCTGGAACTTTAGTTCCAGGCTAATAGCTAAAGTCTACTGAAGTAGACTAAAGATTTTGGGTATATTTAGTCATCTTTAGATGAGTTTTGCTATTAGCAAGGAACTTCAGTTCCTTGCGGGACATGAATTTTACGTTGATTATTTAGGAACTAACTTCAATGTCCCAGCAGTACTAACTGTAAGCATGGGGTGGTATTCAATTTTGCGCCAGGGGTCAACCATATCGTTGTAGTGGGTATGGAAAGCATGTCCTGATTGTCCAGGAGTATGAATAGCTACTGAATTATTCAAATTTCCTAAATCTACAATCATCCGCAGTGAAGGAATATCAGTCACTTCAAAGGATTTATTTGCTCTCCAGCGGTTAGCATTGACTGTTTCGCCATTACCAGCCGTGGCAAATGCACCACGATTAAATAAAGCTTCAATCGGTGCAACTCCAGATTTACCCAAGGTGGCGTTTTTAAAAGTAACAGTATGCAGCTTGCCCCAATTCCAGTTTTTCGGGTCTTTGCTTTGAATTCGTTCTAGTTCATCCACGGCTTTTGTAAAGGATTGCCGGAGGATTTGGTCGCGGTTCTCAACTTTTGGGGTGTTGCGATTATCCCACCAAGAACTATTAGGCTGTTTAACTAAATTTGCTACCACAGCATACCAGCGATCGCCGCCATCAGGAAAGTACTTTTCAGGCAACTGATCGTGAAACGTATCTGCTAGCAAGTATTTCCAAAATACTTCAAATAAGGCAGCAGCAGGCGATGTCATTCCCAACTGCAAATTCCAATTTCGCAGTAGTTTTTGGGCTGCTTGCAGGCGGGGGGTATTAACTGTGATAGATTGCAGTAGTGGTACTAGTGTTTGTGCATTGAGATTGCGATCGTCACCCTGTATCTGTTGCACATCTTTTAAGGAAATCGCTTCGGTTTGTTGTGAAATCATCTCAACGATGCGCTGTGCCCGATAGCCATAAACCCAGTCTGCGGTAATCAGGTAAGGATATTCACGCATAACTAAATTATTGGCAGTAGCAATATAACCTTGGGATGGATTAAAACTTTTGGGTAACTGCTCAAAGTCAATATAGCTTTGCCATTCATATTCATCCGTCCAACCAGGAACGGGATAACGCCCATCTCCTTTGGCTCGGATGGGGAATTTACCAGGCATTTGGTAGCCAATATTGCCATCAATGTCAGCGTAGACGAAGTTTTGAGCAGGGACATCATAGTTACTGGCAGCAGTGCGAAATTCCTGCCAATTTTGGGCGCGATTAATTTGGGGAATAGCATACGCTAGTTTGGAAGGTGCTAGAGCAGTCCAGCGCAGGGCTACGGCGTAGTTTTGCGGTAATTCTATAGACTGACTGGGTTTGAACTCGTTCAGATTAGGCGAAACATCAGAGAGAATCGGCCCATGTCGGGTATAACGCACCGTTTGGACAATCGGCTGACTTCCCGCGACTTGAATCGTTTCTTTTACAAGTTGCATATCAACCCATTTGCCATTTACCTCATACTGGTTGGGGTTTTTCGGGTTGATTTTCTCGATGTATAAATCCATCACGTCTGATTGTACATTGGTAACACCCCAGGCAATGCGATCGCTATGACCGATAATTACCCCAATCATTCCCGCAAAAGAAAAGCCAGTAACGTTGTAAGGACATTCTGCACTCTTGGGCGTACAGTGCAAACCAACCTCATACCAGATAGAAGGTATTTGCACACCTAAATGGGGGTCATTCGCCAAAATTGGCTTACCTGTAGCCGTCCGCTGACCAGATATCACCCAGTTATTCGAGCCAATACCTATCCCTGTGGGCCCTATAAGTTGTTCCAAAGCCATCATCGGCTTATTAATTCCCTCTAAAGCAGAGAAGACATCTGGAGAATTAAAAAGCACCTCAACATTATTTCCTCCCCCTGCCTCCTCTGCCTCCCCTGCCTCCCCTGCCTCCCCTCCCTGGAACTCAGGTAAAATCACTGGCAAGTCTTCAGGGTATGGTGGAAAAAGTTCCTCTACTTGAGTAGGGCTAAGGGTTTTGAGCAGGATGGCACGTTCAATTTCACTCTGGAAATTTCTGCCCAAGTCATAAGCCATTACTTTTCCCCAAGTCAGGGAATGCAGTATTTGCCAAGGTTCTGGCTGATATCCAGGATTGAGAAATTTTAGCACAGCGTATTCTAGGCTCAGAGCGCTGCCTTGATGCTCTGCCAGATAAGCATTTACACCATCTGCATAAGCTTCCAGGTATGCCTTCATCTCTGCATTCATTTCCTGAATTTCTTGCTGCGCCACCCTTGCCCAACCCATAGTCCGCAGATATTTATCAGTGTCAACCTGAGAAGAACCAAACATTTCTGACAGTCGCCCAGAACCGATGTGTCGCCAAAAATCCATTTGCCAAAAGCGGTCTTGGGCGTGGATATAACCTTGCGCCATGAATAAATCGTGGGAGTTTGCAGCATAAATATGGGGAATTCCCCATTTATCGCGCTGGACGGTTACTTCAGCTTTGAGTTCAGGTAGTTGAATTGTGCCACTCTCTTGAGCAAAGGATTGACGCACAGTATAAGTGGCGAATCCCACTAACAATAGCCCCAGTATTAACAGCACAATCAAAGTTTTTTTGAAAATCTTGAGAAACCAACGTTTCCCGAAGCTTTTTATTTGGGCTTGCCGTGGCATTGTTTAGTGAAATTACGCGATGTTACAAGGTTGATATTACAGTAGAGCGAACAACATTGATTTGATGCCTGTTCTACCACCTTTACAATGGGAAGAAGGTCACACTTCAGGAAAGCCCACTATGCCGAGAATTACCCTGGAAGTATCAGAAGAATTATCTCAGCAACTAGCACAAGTAGGCGATCGCTTACCTGAATTGCTTGCTTTGAGCCTCCAACAACCAGCTGTACCAGCACAAGTTTACCGATATATCCTCGATTTTTTGGCCAGCAACCCCACTCCTGAACAAATTGCTGAATTTAAACCCACTCCCGAAATGCAAGAACGGTTGCGTACTTTGCTAGCACGCAGTAACGCAGGTGAACTCACACCCACAGAGTTGAAAGAACTAGATGAGTATGAACGTATTGAACACTTAGTTGTGATGATTAAAGCAGGTAACTTATCTTATTTGACCAGTTGACCGTGAGTGTAACCTATATTCCAGTTGTTCTTCGCCGACTAGTAGAAGAACGCGCAAACTACAGATGTGAATATTGCCAGTTACCCGCAGGAGTTGCTTTTTTTTCCCATGAAATTGATCATGTTATTGCCCAAAAGCATGGCGGTGAAACAAATGCTGATAATTTAGCCCTCACCTGCTGGCGATGTAATCGTCATAAAGGTACTGACTTAGGATCGTTTGATCCAGAAACAGGGGCTTTTAGTTTTCTCTTCAACCCACGCACCCAGAAATGGGCTGAACATTTCACCTTTTTAGAACTGGATCTGGTAGGATTAACGCCTCCAGGACGTACAACAATTAGATTACTACAAATAAATAGCGACGAACGAGTAGCTGAACGGCGGAGAATGCGCTGATCTCTTCAGACATGACGCAGGCATTCACTTACACAGCTAAAATGATTTCAAGGGAACTCTTCAGCAGAACCACAATGCTGAAAAATAGCCTGTAAGTATTATCTGGTGCGATCGCAGGAGGCAGAAAATGGGCTTGGCTGGATTAAGAATTGTGTTGGTAGAACCAGCTGGGCCGATAAATATCGGCGCGATCGCCAGGGTAATGAAAAACTTCGGGCTATATAATTTAGTATTAGTGAACCCCCAATGCGATCCGCTATCGACGGAAGCTTTGATGATGGCTGTTCATGCTCAGGAAATTATAGAATCTGCGGTATTAGTACCGACATTACCAGAAGCATTGCATGGATGTGTACGAGCGATCGCTACTACTGGTCGGGTTCGTAGTTTAGAAACACCTTTAGAAAACCCCCGCACTGCACTACCCTGGCTACTGGAGGAACCAGAAGAACCCGCAGCACTAATTTTTGGCAGGGAAGACCGCGGATTAAGCAATGAAGAATTAAATTATGCCCAGAGATTTGTTGGCATTCCCACAAGTCCAGATTATGTAGCCCTAAATTTGGCTACCGCCGTAGCAATCTGTTGTTATGAATTGTCACAATGTGCCCAGCAACCTAAAACTCAAACCTCAATCCAAACTGAACTTGCACCCTTAGATGTTGTAGAAGGATACTACCAGCAATTAGAATCATTATTATTAAAAATTGGTTATGTCTATCCCCATACGGCAGCCAGTCGCATGGAAAAATTCCGCCAACTATATAATCGCGCTCATCTGAAAACAGGGGAAGTATACATGCTGCGAGGAATTTTACAGCAAGTAGAATGGGCCCTTAAAAATCAGAGGGATGGTGAAAAATTGTAATTATTCGTTTAATATGTACGCAATCATCCCCCAAAATATTTAATAAGGCTTAAACTAAACACAAAAATGCTACTTAGTGGCAAAGTGGAATTTGAGTATTAATATTGCTTAAAGATTAAGTTTTGGGTTAGGAGTCTGCAAGAAAACAGTCAAGTGGGTCACAAGGAGTAACTGTGTCAGAGTCAAGTGACGAACTAACAGCTTTCTCGCGGCGTCAACCCTTAAATGGCCGCCAGCGTCCACAAAAGGTTCAAAAAGTGGCGCAGAAGAAAGTGAAAAAGAGCCAGCAGCAGCAAGGTGCCACTGGCAGAGAAACGGCGTTAGCACGCCCAAAAAATCGCATCAGTCCTCCCCCAACCCCTGGCGCTACACGTAGGGTAAAATCGGGGCTGGTCATGCCAACGGCAGTAAAATCAATACCTACTGAGAAGGGAAAAATTCCTCCCTTTCGACCAGGTGCTGTGATGGTGAAAACAGTGCGGATGGAAAAGCCAAAAATAGGCAGGCGTTCATCACGGAAGACGCGGTTAAAGCCAATGGCCAAAACCTTGTTGTATGTTGTGCGATTGTTGATTGTGGGCGTTGGCATGGGTGCAATTGTTGGCACGGCATTGTCAGTATTAGACCCGGCTAATCGCATCAGCACAACTTCTGCGCCGCAATCTAATAGTAATATGGCGAATGTAGCGCGATCGCAGCCGCAACCTACCCAAACTCCCCCAGTTGCAGCTTCGAGTATGTATTTATCCCAGGAAATTAGCCCTTTGAAAAATGCCGTACAAAATTTGGCGGCGACCAATCCAAATCTTACACCGGGAGTTTTTATAGTAGATTTAGATACTGGTAATTATGTAGATGTCAATGGCTCTACCAGTTTTCCGGCGGCTAGCACAATTAAGGTGCCGATTTTAATTGCCTTTTTCCAGGATGTGGACGCAGGGAAAATTCGCCTGGATGAAATGCTGACCATGCAACAGAATATGGTTGCTGGCGGTTCTGGAGATATGCAATACAAACCAGCCGGAACTCAGTACGCCGCTCTGGAAGTCGCCACTAAAATGGTTACAATCAGCGACAACACGGCGACAAATATGCTGATTTCCCGGCTGGGAGGAATAGAGGCTTTAAACCAGCGTTTCCGAAACTGGGGATTGACAACGACAACAATTCGTAATCAACTCCCAGATTTGCAAGGGACGAACACTACTAGTCCCAAAGAATTGGGGAATTTGATGGCTATTGTGAGTCAGGGAAGTTTAGTGAGTATGCCATCACGCGATTTAATGCTCGATATCTTGCGTCGCACTCAGAGAAACACTCTACTACCATCAGGTTTGGGAACAAACGCTAGAGTATACCACAAAACGGGCGATATTGGTACTATGCTGGCAGATGCAGGTTTAATTATTGTTCCAACTGGCAAGCGCTACGTAGCCGCTGTTATGGTACAACGCCCCAATAATGACCCTCGCGCCGAAAAATTGATTAGCTCAATTTCTCGTGCTGCCTACGAAGAGTTTAGCCAAAATGCTGTTACACCCAATAGTACAAGCGCTACACCTGCAAACGGTTATCAGCCTCAGGGTGTGACTTTACCAAACAATACAACAGGCACTGTACCTATGAATGTTTATCAGCCTCCTGTTGTCAGTCCTATACCCAACGGTATGGGAAGTCCAGTAGCCCCAAATGGTTATCAATCTCCAGTTATGAATCCACAGTATTATCCCCCAAGATAATTAATTTGGGATTTTTGAATTTTGTATTATTTTGTATTGTTTATGACATCCATCCCCCCTCATAGATGAGCGGCCAACTAGAGCTAATTGCCTGTCAACCTCACCCCATTGAGAGTAAAGGTTTTAATCTTAATGCGACCCTGCCATACGGCTGTACAATTGAACACATTGTTTTGGCTATGAATAATTTTATAGAGTTTTTAGGCTTTATAAATCAACAGCTTTACAGTAAAGAAATGGAGCGTCTTGAGGTAATGCTGATGCCAGCCAACTTTAGCAGCATGGTTGGAGAATTTATGATTTCAAATATTCCAAAATACTGCTCTAGCCTGGTCAAAAATCAATATCATAACGGGCATCCTGATTTAATCCCTGCTGGGATGTTTCCTAAAAACTCTGTACAGCATTCTCATATTGGTATCGAAGTAAAAGCTTCTCGTTATCAGAGTGGATGGCAGGGCCATAATCCCGAAGATACTTGGCTGATGATATTTGTTTTTGATAGCAACCGTCCTAGTGATGCTGTTCAAGGTATTCAGCCAAAGCCCTTTCGTTTTATCAAGGTTGTTGGTGCTAGCCTTACAAAAAATGATTGGTCATTCTCTGGACGTTCTGAAATTAGTCGCAGAACAATAACTGCTAGTGTTACTAAATCTGGATATCAAAAAATGATGTCCAACTGGATTTATAAAATCCCCAATCTACCATAGCGTTAGTTGCAAGTCTGTAATCTTTTGGGAAGGGGTTTCTAAAGTTATCAACTTAGGAATAGCGGTGCAACTCATCTCGTAATAATCTAAATTATGCTCAATACCAATGCAGCAAACACCAACAGCTTCCGCCGCTGCAACTGTCGAACCAGAACCCATAAAAGTATCAGCAATTATACCTTCGCCTAAAGGCAGTGCAGCATAAACGACCTGACGTAAAAAAGACTGTGGTTTAAGACTTGGGTGATTTGCAATAGCTCGTTCCTTCTGAGGTGTCCTTTCGCTGGCAATAACATCACCCAAAGGTGTACCATCTCTGTTGCGTCTTAACCCTCCAGTTTGAAATTCTCGCAGACATTCGCTGAGTTTCATCCCTACTGGTATAGGCTTTCGTAAAATACCCCACGGCTCATAACATCCTCTGAGCATGGAAGACACATTAGGAAATTCATCTTCGGCATTTTTTGGGCGATCGCCACCACGAAGTGTTCTCACTAGCCGAATCAATTCCCCGCGAAACTCTAAACCACCCTCAACTAAAGCAGAGAAAACTAACTGGGAAAGAAATGCATTACTTGCAATCAAAACATGACCACCAGGGCGAAGTACACGTACCACTAATTTTGCCCATTCTACAAAGAAATTTTTTAAGGCTAAACGTTCTTTGGTAGTAAGTGCTGTAAATCGTGGTAAGGGTGCGCGTTGATGTCCATCAAATGATGGTGGGATTCTCCAAATACCTCCGCTTCCATTTGCTCTTTTTAGCAACTGGTCAAAACCATATTCTTTTACGCCGTAAGGTGGATCTGTAACTACTGCATGAATACTATTTTCTGGTATTCTACTCAGCCACTCGAAACAGTCTGCGTGCAAAATAATAGATTTACCTATATTTTCTGCTTGGTATTCAAAAGCCCACTGGTTCATGATTTTAAGTAGTTTGTTTCTATATAAAAATTGTATTTTTATATTCCCATAAATCTGTTAATTAAATCGCTAAAAACAAAGTTAAAAAGCTAAACTATACTGTTATCTTTTAATTCTTAACTTTTTTGATACCGCATTCCTGGCAGTTGTAAAACGAAACCCATAAGTTCCAACTGTAACAACGCACTGGAAACTGAACCAGCAGCCATGCCAGTTTGTTGGACAATAAAATCGAAGGGTAAAGCTTCACTTGCGAACGCATCCATTACCGTTTGCAATTCTGGCTCTAAAGTTGGCCTTAACTGTTCTGGTGCTGTAGAAGCCTCGACTCCATCAATTTGTGGTATTGCTCCCAGCATTGTTAAAAGTTCATCTAGTTCCTTGAGAATGAAAGAAGCCCCTTGACTCAGTAACTTTAAGCACCCTTGAGATGGGTAATCGTCCACTCTCCCAGGCAATGCATAAACATCTCTACCAAATTCATTTGCGTAAGTAGCAGTAATTAGGGCACCAGATTTTATCGGCGCTTCCATTACGAGGATGGCGCGGCTTAAACCTGCAATAATCCGATTGCGCTTGGGAAAGTGAGTACGATCGGGTGGGGTTTTCGTAGGGTACTCACTCACAACTAACCCAGCCGTCAAAATCTGCTTGTACAAATCCCGATTTTTATGCGGATAAATTACATCTACACCCGTTCCTAAAACTGCGATCGTGCGTCCACCTGCTTTCATCGCGGCGATGTGGCTTTCTGTGTCAATTCCCTCTGCCATCCCAGAAACAACTGTAAAGCCATTTTTAGCCAAAGCTGTACTAATTTGGCGAGTCCAACGGATACCGTATTCTGAGGGTTGGCGGGTTCCGACAATTCCAACCATCGGTTTTTGTCCAAGATTTTCTGGGAGTTCGACTTCACCGCGATAGTACAAAATCGGCGGTGGACTGGGAGTTTCCAGCAATAAACGGGGATAATCTGCATCTGCTGGTGTCCAGAAATGGGAATTTTCCTGCTGGTGCTTGGTGAATAGTTGTTCTGGGTGCAAACGCGATCGCTGTTGTACTACTTTTTCTAGTGTCTGAAAACCAAAACCCTCCACTTCTCCCAACTCTAGCTTAGTAGCGTTCCAAGCAGTTGCCAACGTGCCAAAATGCTGTTGCAGTCGCCGCAGTAATACCGGGCCAATTCCCGAAATTTGCGCCCAAGCTAGCCAATATGCGCTTTCCTCTACCACGGTTTCATCCTCACGCCTACTGGTTTGAGTATTCCCAAATTGGGGTTGGCTGTTAATGTGGGGATGGGGGCAATGCTGTTCGGTTAAGGCAAGAGACGCGATGAATCGCCGTCTCTACAAAAAACTTCTGCTTCTTCTTTGCCAATTCCCCTTGACTTTTGACTCTTGACTCTTAACTATTAACTATTGACTATCTATATTCTGATCTTCTGTGATGAAATATTTTTATCGTCTTTTAATAAGCCTATCTGGGTGCTTAATATTTTTACTGTTGCACAGTGGAATTGGTTTATTGCCTAGTTTGGCAGCCGAAAAAGTTACTGTCAGATACGGATTGTTTGAGCAATCGATCCCTGTGGCAGATATACGCAACTATGCCGATAACCAAAAGGCTTCTGCCGATCTGCAATCTTTCTTAGATTACCTCAGTGCTAAGGAGAAACAGAAGTTCCAAGATGCTCTTCAGGTAAAAATGTCTCTTAATATTGTGGCTTTAGATAAGCTGCTAAATACAGGAATGGGCAAGCAAATTTTATCTTTTGCATCCCAAGCGATCGCCCGTCGTGATCAAGCTAGTATACCAGCTCTACGATCTGCCATCATCATAGGATCAAAATCACCAGAAGGTCTAGGATTAGTAAGCTTTCTAGCAGCCTATCCCAGTAATCAACTAGTTGTTGATGTGTCAAAAATTTCTAAGCTAGTGGGCATGGCAAATTCCTCTTCTAGTTCTGCTGATGCACCTCCAAAAGACAATGTAAGTTCTTCCCCCCTAGGAAAAATTGCACTGCAATATCAAATACTTGCCGCCCAAGATAAACAGTTTTCAGGTTGCTTATTTGGCGATTCTATTTCGGCTGGGCTTGGTAATACTCTTGGTGAAGGTACTTTTAATTTTGGGTTAAATGGCTTGAGTACAATCTCATTGCTGGAACAACTCAAAAGTTTAATTCCTGCTAAGGTTAAATGCGAAAAAGCTATTATTGCCGTGGGTGGAAATGATGCTTGGTATGGAATTAGTGATGAGTTATTTACCAAAAATCTGCAAGAAGCGATCGCACTTATCCGCACAATGGGAAATAAAGAGATTTTTCTGATTCCGGCTTTTTACTCAACAGTTGCGGCAAGCTCAGATCCAACTTTAGCAGCCCCACTTTCTAGAGTTGAACAGATTAATGCTTTGATTAATCAAGTTGCTGAAATCGAAAAAGTGCCAGTTGCAGCGGCAGGAATAGTACCATTATATGAGAATAATGCTCTTAAAGAGAATTTGACGAGCGATGGTGATAATCTGAACGCAGAAGGACTTAAAATTTACCGACAAGCATTATTACAAATCCTGGAAAAGTAATATGATGCCTGTCTAATTGCTTATAGTAAAAGCACTTGATCCCACCGAAATTACCTTTTATCTAGTATAATTCGTAATTCGTGACTTAAAATTACGAATTACGTTAGCGAGTCATCGAGCGTCATTACGAATTACGAATTATCACTTTTAGGCTCTCCAATTCAAAAACCGCGCATAAATATAAGCGATGCCTTCATCAATAATTGTCCGTACACCTTGGCTATAATCCCACCATTTGTTCGGATCATAATCTTGTGTTTTGGCAGCAATCGCACCAACTTCAATATTAGGGGTAAGTAGTTTTTTGAACAGCAACCAACTCCTACGGGTGTGAACGTCCAAAGAAAAAACATTAATTGATTGTAGCTTTAGATTTGAATCGGATAGCCAGCGATTAAATTCGGCAGCAGATGCATAACTACGATCCTTAATTACTACAGGTGTCGGAACAGCTACCACCTTCTCTGATTCTAAACCAAGTTTCTTGAAGGTGGCGGCTGATACTTCTGCAAAGTTTTTGTATTCGCTAAGATAATTTCCTTTTTCTATTGAACCTCCGGTGGTAATCACTAGATGATAAGAACCGTTTTTAAATTCAGTTAAAGCTTGTTGTATGGCATAATCTGGTAGCCATCCTTCAACAACCAATACTTCTGCTGATTTGATAGGGGAAGTCACGGCGAGAAATGAGTGTACATTAGTAATAATGAAAAAAATTAAATAAGCAATCGAAGCGATTGCAATCGCCCACCCCTGAGCCGTAAGTGTCCACATTTCTTGGCGTTTTATTAGTTTGATTTTTGGAAATTTTTGACACCGACGATTTTTTATCCGCATTAAACCTTAGCTAAACGTTGTTCTTTCAAGTAAGTAAATACAGACTTATCTCCAATATCGGCAGGAATTGCTTGCACTGTCTTTCGCAGGGCAAACACCAAAAACAACATTGCCCAAATTCCTAATAAAACACTTTCCCTCTGAGTTGGTAAAATTCCCACCAAATGTCCTAACAATAGTAGCGGTACTATTAGGGTTAATATTTTGGTTTCCAGGCGATTGAAGCAAAAAGCCTCTTTAAAATAAATCCCCGTCAAAGCAACAAAGATAAAACCAACTCCAAATAAGGTAACAGGCTGATTGTAAACAGTGAGAGCTAAAGGTTCATTACTAGAGATTGCTAGAATGACTGATGCTATACTACCCATTGCCCAAAAAATTTGCAATATTCGGTGCAGCGATGCCATATAAATATGAATGGTGAATAAACTTACACCAAGAGCGACACTAAAACAAGTATATAGAGGTGTAAGTGCGGTAAAAACAGTCGGGTTATTGTTGAGCAAAACCAAAGCGCTGCCTATGGCAAAGCTCAGTGCTGATACCATTAACCCAGTGCGGTAGATAATTACGCCAGTGCGATCGCTCTGAGTAATTGTGAATTCTCCAAATTGACCTTGATAGACTTCTGGTGGAGGTAGTGTTTGCGTAGTCATAGTTAAAATATAGTTATGAATTACTAATAGAGTACAACAGGAAATTGCTGAAGGGTTACTTTTATTATTATGGGCAATCAGACGAACTTAGTGTCACAATCCCTAAACTTTTAAACCACTTTTGTAGTATCAGTTGACTTGACAGACGTGGTAGTTGACGAATTATCTCTAACATTTGACCAAATTTCCTTTGAGAGCGAAAGACATAACAACTAGTAAAACGGGCTAGTAAATCCAGCTACCATCTCAATTAACCATACTAACAAAGGGCAAAATCCCCTTATTAAAGGTAGGTAAACTTCCGCCACAGTGTACTAGTAATTAACAATAGTTAGTACATTCTCTAGTTTAGCTGAGGACTCGATTCTAAAATCAGACTTTAAGTTATAGACAGTATATATTGACAAATTTTAATTGTAGTGTGTATGAGGTTTGGCATCAGATAACCCCATAATTAGTTGATATTAGTTGATATAGGAAGGTAAAGTGAGCAATGGCGTTGTTTCTCCCACCGTAAATGATCGCATTTCTCTAGAGAATTGCAAAACTGTAGACGCTTTATCGGTTTGTCGTCAGATATCGCTCTTTGTCAAGGATATGCGATTGCTTAAAATAATTTCCACTCAAGTTAATAGCGAACGCAATTAGACTGTTGTATTATGTGTGTTATCAATAATGCCTTGGTTTAGCGTCTACGCATAGTTCAGCACCAGAAAGCAGGGATAAGCTAATCGGCATTTAAATTGCAACATAGTCACTATTGCCTTTGTTTTTTA
>NZ_JAYGHD010000096.1:0-15185 GCF_034932245.1 Nostoc sp. UHCC 0251 | reverse complement strand
AGCTCACAATCTGCTTAATTTGTCAATGCCTTCTACTGGACTGGCTCTCTAGTAGCCCATGTTGAGCCTCGATTGCTTTCAAGGCCGCTTCGCTTTCTACTTGCAGTTCCTCTGTATCCATTGGTACGTTGGTCAGATTCTGAATATAGTCACCAATATATTGCTCAACAATGCGTTGCTCAAAAAAGTACTGACCACCCTCAAATGTAGCTGCTGCAATCTGACTCAATAATTTGAGCTTTTGTGGTAATAAAAACCCTCGGTAAACTTCATCTCGTTCTATGCCTTTGGCTTCATCCCATTTACCCAACAAAAGGTCTAAACCTTCCTTATAAAAGTCAGTCCGCTTAGTTGGAAATTTTTCTTTACCGTGAAACACCCAGCAGGCAAGATGCAGAAAGAGAGGTGTGACGACAAGTTGGCGAAATTGCCAGTTTTCAGCTAAGTTTAGCTTCTGAATAAACTCAGCAGATTGGACCTGACCATCTTGAGTGTTGGTTTTGGTAAAGGCCACAAACCATTTTTGAGCGAAGGCTTGAATTTGTTCTGAGGTAAATGGGGCAATCTCAACATCAGTAAAGCCTCGGAGTCTAAATTTTTGAGATCCTGTTCGACAGGTGGCCACTAACTGATTTTTGTGATATTTATCTGAAAATCTGCGAATTTCGCTTAAGACAGCATTGCTTTGTTGGTTAAGAATTTCATCCATACCATCAAGCAACAATAACACTCTGCCTGCATTAAGTAAGATTTCAATGACTGAGGGATCGGAAATTCCAGATGTGATAAACTCCTGGCGAATGTACTTTAATAGGCTGAAGTCATTGCTAATCTTATACTCTTGGGCAAAGTTTCTCAGTGTGATAAATATCGGTACATAATTTGACACTAATGCGCTTTGGTTACACTGAATGGCGAGATGTTGTAAAAAGGTGGTTTTGCCTACTCCTGGTTTGCCTAGCACCCTGAGCTTGGAGTATGTTTCAATTGCCTGTGTACCAGATATTTGGTTCAGGTCAATCTCACCTAAGCCAAAACGGTCAAATTCTTTGGGATCAAGTTTTTGCAGTTCGGTGATTTCTAACCACTGTTGACTGGCAATTTGCTCCAAAATATTCAAATCTATATATATATCATCGATCGCAACGGGATGGCTGACATCCAATAACTGTAAAGTACCACACTGGTCTTGAATTTTGTCGAAGCGTTGCGATCGCACTTGTTGCACTAATGCATCAATATCCAACACAGCAGGTTGGGTGTATTCTTCTAGTTCTAAGAATTCTGCCGGAGGATTAGTAGCAATCTCCCGCCAATTCAGTGCCAGCACCAAACAAATTTCAATAAAGGTATGACGCTCAACCGGACGGCCACTGAAAAACCGCCAAATTGGTTGTCTCGTCTTGAGGTTGACTTCTGCTGCTAAATTGTCTTGTGTCCACCCCTTGAGAGTAAATGCTCTTTTTGCCTCTTGAATTCCAGTGAGTGACGCTTGGAGCGATCGCTTGACCATAGGACAATAACCCTGCTCCTCAAATCATGAACTTTAACTTTTATTAATTTCTGCAATCTTATAGGTTTTTATATGATATTAGCATTTTGCTCACTTAAAGTTATACAAAATCCCAGAGTTACTCTCAAGTTTTTAAATTTTTGCGACAAACGCAAACGTTATACCTTTATCTTATACATTTTAAGTTTTGCCAATGCCTGAATTCAAACAATATTTCATTTTCAACGCATAAGTTTTTAAATTAATTTAGTTGATATTGTTTTTATTGTTCAGGCAAATTTTAAGATAAATGATGTCAGTCCTGAAGAACCAAAAATATAAAATTAACCTCTCTCCTCTTAGGAGAGAGGTTTAGAGAGAGGTATAACATTTAACTTGGTTGAGTTCCTGAAAATATATTTAGACAGCCGTGAAATAGTGAATATAGATAGTTTCTAGACCACACACGTTATTTGCTATCTATACGTTTGTTGACTGAGGAATCAACAATGATGTGGATGACACCGTTATCATCAACAGCATCGGGTTTTGAGGCTGTGATTCATAATCTGCATTGAAACTATGAAAAGGGTCAATTTTCAAACTTGAACCTTCAATCGGCTTTATGGGGATCACCTTACCGGAAACAATATGATACGTCAGGAGTTCCTGGAGCTTATTAATATTCTTAAGCAATGTCTCTACAGTATCTACTGGAAGCTTTGCAAAAGCTTGATTTGTGGATGCAGAGGCAATAAATGAGTCAACACCTTTGAGGGTATCTATCAAATTGGCAGCCTTGATTGCATCAACTATAGTGCTAAAAGAACCAGAGTTCACGGCAGTCTCAGTAGTAGCCATTTATTTCACTTGGTTTTATTTAATTTAGTCATGAATGATTGTTAGCATGACACCCTAGTGTTAGAAATCATGTTTCAATAAGCGGTTGAGTAACGTATAAGTTGTATAATCTGAGCTAAAAAAATTAAATACTTAAAATATTTAGGAGTTAGAAGTTTGGAGTCAATCGAAAAATATTGTTAGCAACAATCCAAAATTTTTTATCCGCTTTGAGTGCGCGGAGGCTGTAGTCCATTATACACTATACTCTTTATCTGTCCTTACTACAGTGTCTAAGCTAGTTTTTAGGGTTTGTAGTAAGCACTTTAATGCTTAGAAAATAAGGACTAAAGTCTTTACTACAAACTTCCCTACTCATCAATTCAAACTTTATAGACCACTACCTAGTTCTTTGCCACACAACTGATTGCATGGCTAATATAGTAGAGGTTTTAGTTATTTGGCTTTTTCAAAACTACGTGGAAAGAATTTAAATATCCCGTAATGGTTTTAGCTAATGTCTTCTGCTGTTTCTTTGTAGTTATTGCCATTACTTGATATAATCTTCCTTCAGCAACATACATTCTACTTTTAGTAATTTTCCCTCCAGAATTGATGTACTCAATTTCTTTGCCAGGATGATTATTGGAACTACGAATATTTCGTTGACTAATCAAATTACTTTTCGTAGTCTTTAAAGCCATATCCCTTGCATTATTAAGTACAGCTTGGGGGTCAGCCATTTCACCATAACTATAAGGAAAATCATTGTAAGTAACTACATATGCTACTTGCTGTTTTGGGGGTTGAGCAACAAATATTTCTAAGTTAATTTCCCCCATGTAAGTTTTTTGGGATTGGGTATTTCTGTTGGGGTTTCCCGGCATCAAAATACTAAAGCGCCCATCTGGAGGGGTGAATAACTTCCATTTTGGCTGCACGGGTTGAGGAACGGTTGGTTTCGCTGTTGGTTTAACAACAGCCGCCGGAGGTTTGGGTTGACGCGCTTCCACGAGAACAGAACCGCCACACACAAAGGTGACGGCGATTAATGGCAACAGAATTTTCATTGTCATAAGTTTTACCTTTTGAGATGCTAATCTCACTGATGATGCTAGCTGTTATAACCTAGCAGCACATAAAGCAGCACCTATTAGCCCCACTTGCGGGTTGAGGATAATATACACGGGGATTTCTTCGAGGAGGCGGCGCATTCTGCCTTTTTGGGTGAAGTTTAATAAGAAACCGCTGTTTTCGATTAAGGGCAGGATTTTGGGCGCAATTCCACCAGCAATATATAAGCCACCATAAGGTAGGAGTTTCAGGGCAAGATTGCCGGCTTCTGCACCATAAGCCTCTATAAATAATTGCAAGGTTTGTTCCGAAAGGCGATCGCGTTTTTCTAGGGCGGCTGTACCAATAGCAGCACCAGGATCGACGCTTTTCTCTTCTTGTCCGGCTTCTTGTTCCCAAGTTCTGACGATTTGGGCAATATCTGGTGATTCGGCGGCAAATTTGCGATCGCGCAAAAATTGGTAAATTGCCACAATTCCCATTCCAGAAACCACGCGTTCCACAGAAAGGCGCTGGATATCATGTTTACCCAGCAGGTATCTCAACAGTTGAAACTCTATCTCATTCCGAGGGGCAAAATCAGCATGTCCACCTTCTGAGGGAAAGACTTGATAATGGTTTCCTTGTCTAATTAAAAATCCTTGTCCTAAGCCAGTACCAGCACCAATAATTGCAATGGGTGCTTCGGGTTGAGATTTGCCAACTTGCAACGTCAGCAAGTCTTGTCTTTGTAAACCTAAAATACCATAGCCAATCGCTGCAAAGTCGTTAATCAAAGAAATATGCGGGATACCCAATTCTTGTTGTAGACGTTCGGTATCCAGGAACCAGACTAAATTGGTTAGTTTGGCAGTATTTTTGACAATGGGGCCTGCGATCGCAAAACAAGCCTTTTCTGGTATTCGTGTATTAGCTTTGACCAAAAACTGCTGCACTATTGGTACTAAATCGGGAAAATCAGCACTGTGGTAACTTTCCTGATAAATAGTATGTATTGCTGATGAATCTGATGTTTCAGCCAATCGCAGAATAGTTTTCGTACCGCCGATATCTCCTGCTAGTAACAAAGTCATAGAATTTATTTGTGAATTAATTACTTTTTTGTAGGATATACCCAACCTAGCAGAAGCCATGAACGCAAATCTCTATCAGAGGTTTAAGCAAATCGAATAACTTCTTCTATGTGGGTTAAATGGGAAGTATCTCCCGTTAGTTCTAATAACCATTCTGGTTCCTGGCGTACCACTTTTACCAAAGAACATAAAGAAGCTTTAACTTCTGTTTTGGCAATTTCCCCCACTAGCCCCATTGCTCCCCCCAACACAGATGCACCATGTGCGACTAGCAAGATATCTTCTGGGAAGAACTCAGTAGCTAAACATCTAGCAGTTTGCCCAGAACGTTCTCGCACTTTTTCGTGAGTTTCAGGATATTTGGCGGCGATGCGCGAAGTATAGCTGGTGTCAATTCTGGGGAATAACTTTGCTAATGCTGGAGTTGAAAGTCTTTCGGGTTCTTCTGTCATCCAAGCTGGATTTAGCCATTCACTCAAACCTGTTTCCAATTTGATTGGTAGGTTAAGCGCTTCTGCAACTGCGTTTGCCGTCTGTACGGTTCGCAGGAAAGGGGAAGCGAAAATATGGCCAATATTTTCTCCTTTCAATCGCCTTGCTAACTGCTGTGCCTGCACCATACCATCATCAGACAAGGGTGGATCGTAGCGTCGTTCGGCGGTGAGAAACCAATCGGGGTTTACGAAATCGAGGCGGTTAGCGTGTCTTGCGATCCAGACTATTTGACTCATGGGTGTAATTATTCCGGTGAATAGAATTCGCCGCTAAACAAATATATAGATATCTGCAAGGAGGGCTGCAAATATTAATATATGATAAAAGTTGTAATTATTTGTAATAATATAACTGATTTGGAAAAGTTATCAGTGGCATCAGTGTAGTTTTATTTAAAGTCTATTTAGCCAAGTCTCTAAAGCAACATCGACTTTAGTAATTTCCTAAAATGTTTAAGATTGCAATAGTCCCATTCGGCTATAGCCTCTTTCGCCATTTTTCTAAAGCTACATCAACTAATCCATTTAAAGAATCATAGTGATCAAATTTATATGTATTAATTCTTCCACCACCCTGAACAATACAAAATTTATTTGCATCAATCTCTAATAATTTTCTTTCTTCATATGTTAAAGGTTCAGAGTTATTAAGTTTCCTAAGTATTCTGTTTCTATCTTTAAAATATTGGTTCGTATATTTATATTCTCGTCGGTATTTAGAATTTTCATTTTCTGCTATTTCATTCATTATTTGTATTCTATTTAAAAGTGTCTTTTTGGATGAATTCATCTTTGCACCAATTCCACTTGATACATATCCCTCTAACAAAGCATTGTCTTGCCAATCTGTCCAAATCCTTGCTCTACTTATGCGATCACTTTTATTATTTTTTAAACCTAACCATAAAAATATAATTGGTATTCCTTTACTATCAAAGTAAAATTCAGCACAAAACTTACTTGCTTTACTATTACAATTTCCATATCGAAAACTAACAGCAGAAGAAATCTCTTCCATTCGTTTATCGAAACTAAGAACCTTTTGACGAATTTTTAATATTCCTTCTTGTTGTTCAGAAGAGCATTTAGCTAAACGGTTCATCAGCCCTCTAGGAGGTGGAGGTATATCTTCATTTCTCTCTCTGTTCTGATGAGGAATTTCTATTATTGAAACTTTCTCATTATCTAAATCTAAATTTTTTATCTGCAAATAATAGTTAAACTCATCTGCTAATACGGCAAATTCAAAAAAATCAATAGATAAATGATGATATTTTTTATCTATAAAGTTATCTCTATGAAAATTAGGCTTAATTGCTATTAAACTAATAGGTTGTTGATAATCTATTTCGTCTTCTAAAGGTTTTAGTTCCTGTAAAGCGTCATAATATCGAGTTAGCTGCTGAACAATATATCTATCTTCAGCATTTTTTAATTCCAACACTACTAATTGTTTATTTTCCCTCAATGCTAAGATATCGCAAATTTGACCGTTAACATAATATTGTCGCTTTAGCGGAATGAATCCGAAAAGTTCCTTTAAATTCGCCCAGACAAAATCTTCTAAATCAGCTTCAGTCGCAAATTTCCAACTATCACCCGTTTTTATTAAATTCACGAAATCCATTATATCGCTCTAACTTGAGTAAATTACTACCTCTAGTATTCCCAAAGCTAGATATGAAGCTATACAATTGCTTATAACTTCAACCATCCAAATAGTTGCCCTACAGTTAATTGAAAACCGCTAACTAAATCGGGAACTGGTAATATTTCTTGTTCTTCTTGTAAAAGTTCTGGTTGCTGCTTTGGTGGATAAACTAAAACAGAGCGATCGCCTGGATCAATTAACCAACCTAAACGACTACCATATTTTAAACAATGTAGAATATTTCCGGTTACTTTAGTCTGACTTTGTTCTGGTAAAAGAATCTCAATTGTCCAGTCTGGATATGTCTTAAATACATTTGCCACATCTCCATGTTCATCTATGGGAATTCGTTCCCAAGCAAACACAGCTACATCAGGTACAATTGAACGTCCGCCAAAAGTACACCGCAATTCTGGGAAAGCAAGGGCAATTTTTCGATTTTCACCGACTTCATTTATACCTGTGACTAACTTACCCTGTAATTTGCTATGTTTTCCTTGAGGCATTGGCTTTTGAATAATTTGACCGTTGATGTATTCTGAGCTAGGCTTTGTTTCTGGTAGTTTTAAAAACTCTTCTAAAGTTAGCGGTTTAGTTGGTGATTTGACCATCTGCTTGTACTTCCTAATTTTTTACATACAACAATCATGTATCGTTTAAAATTTTAACTGGGTAAGCACAAATTGCATTATCGACAGTCACAATAGTAAGGTCATGCTGCAAAGCTTGACAAATTAGCATTCGGTCAAACGGATCGCGATGGATATTAGGAAGCTTGCTAAGTTGTACAACACTATCCTCTGTTAAAGGAAGACTAGTAATCAAATGCCTCTCACGCTGTATCGGCAGATAAATCTCAGGTGATTCAGGTAAAGGTAATTTGCCTAATTGATACTTAACGGTTGCTTCCCAAATAGAAATTATACTTAGATATACATCATTGTCAGTATTACGAATAATCTCTATAAACGTATTTGACAAACGGCGATCGCTACTAATAAACCAGAGAAAAATATGGGTATCTAGTAGGAGTTTCATTTACCCTCAAACTCACTTATAATATTCTCTGGCAGTGGTTCATCAAAATCATCGGGTACAATAAACTCTCCTGCACAGAGTCCAAATGGTCTAGAGAGATCAGGTGATTTTACCGTCGGTTTAATTTCAGCAATTGGCTTTCCACCACGTATAATTACAAGAGTTTCCCCAGCTTCAACGCGCTGAAGGTAGCCTAATAAGTCACGTTTTATTTCATCGACACTAATCCAGTTCATAAAATTTTTTTTGGATTATCACTCTACTATAATCATCACCCTAAATAAGCTTTTTTAACTCGCTCATCACTAATTAATTCTGATGCTGCGCCTGTTAAAGTTATAGAACCAGCTTCCAAAACATAACCGCGATCGGCAATTTGTAGCGCCAGATTAGCGTTTTGTTCAACTAACAGAATAGTCACACCTGTAGCACGAAGATTTTCAATAATAGAGAAGATTTCCCGGACGATCGCAGGTGCTAAACCTAAGCTAGGCTCGTCTAAAAGCAAGAGTTGTGGTTTACTCATAACAGCCCGTGCGATCGCTAACATTTGTTGTTCACCACCACTAAGAGTTCCTGCTAGTTGATTGCGTCTTTGTGACAAACGCGGAAATAGCTCAAATTGGCGCTGAATATCTGCTTTTACCTCCGCTTGATTGGAGCGAATATAAGCGCCCAAAAGTAAGTTATCAAATACTGTTTGTCGCGCTAATACTCTACGTCCTTCAGGACAATGGGCGATGCCAAGTTGTACAACTTCGTGAGTTTGGCGGCGGGTAATATTATGTCCATTATAGATAATTCCGCCACTCTTAGGATTAACTACTTTAGATATGGCACGGAGTGTAGTAGTTTTGCCAGCACCATTAGCACCTATTAGAGTAACTACCTCGCCTTTTTGAATAATTAAATTAATCTTTTTTAGAGCTTGGATGCCGCCATAATTAACATCAAGTTCTTGAACTTCTAAAATTGTATAGTTTGGCTTACTATCGGATTTCATCGGCGGTTTACATCCAGAAAAGTTGATTCAAAGCCTAACATACATCAATCATACATTTCTTAAAACAGTGTGTAGGTGTACCCGTCGTAGATATTGCTTCAACTTAAAAACCAACGCCAGAATACTGCAATCTTTATGATGTACCATTAATTACTGATAAGTTACCCTTTGTGCCAATCCTGCGAGGAGGGGGAGAGGTATCAGTTGTGCAACGCGCATTACAGGCGCTACGAGCAGATGTACAGTTGAACCAATTAGAATCATTGCTGGCATTTTTTGCTAGCTTTGTGTTAGACACGCCTTTAGTTCAACAAATCATGAGGTGGGATATGGCAGTATTGCGAGAATCGCCTTGGTATCAAGAAATTGAGCAAAGAGGTATTCAGCTAGGCGTTCAACAGGGTGCGCGACAGCAGTTAATCCGAGTATTGCGACGACGCTTTGGCGAAATTCCCCAAGAGGTAGAAGTAAGGCTTGAGGGTGAAAGTGTGGAACAATTAGAAAATTTAATGGATAGTGCGATCGCTGTAAATTCTCTAGATGAATTTGTGAGTATTTTGTTTGTATAAATTTCACAGGTGCGATCGCCCAAAGCCATTGTGCTATCCTAAAACCAGGATAATCCTGCTGATGGCACTGCCTTAAATAAATATGACAAAAGTGGAAGCAGATCAAGCACAAGAAAAGTTTTCTGAACTTCTTGCACTTGTGGAAGAAGGACAAGAACGTATTGTGATTGAATCACAAGGACAAGTTATTGCAGCAGTCATCAGCTATGCCGACTTAAAACGATTGGAAGCATTGGAAGATGCAAAAGATGTCGCAGATTTCCAACGTGCAATAACTGAGAGTGACGGTGAATCTTATTCGGTAGAAGAAGTGATTACTGATTACAACGAACTTCATGGTACTAATTTCACAGTTGAAAATATTTTGAATGGCTGAATCTGGACTGCTTGCTCTACGTATTACAAAATCAGCCCGGAAAGATTTAGTCGATTTGCAGCCAAAGTTTTTTAAGCAGGTGATGACTAAAATTTTACTGCTACCGGAAAATTCTAGACCTCAAGATTGTAAGCAACTTAAGGGATATTCAGGTGTTTATCGAGTTGATCAAGGTGAGTATCGTATTCTCTATACAATTTCAGAGGATGTAATCGAAGTTTTTCGAGTTGGCAAGCGCAATGATGATGAGGTGTACGAAAATCTATAATGCCATTAGAATCCCGAAATTAATTTTTTTGTAACTCATTCTCAATCGCTTATTCATTTCCCAAATAAGCTTCAATTACAGCCGGATCATTTCTGACTACAGATGGTTCACCCAAGGCAATTAATTGACCAAAATCTAATACCGCAATGCGATCGCACAAACCCATAACTAAGGGTACATGGTGTTCAATGAGGATGATCGTCAAATTGAAGCGATCGCGTAGACTACGGATAAATTCACTGAGTTGCTTCTTTTCATTGGGGTTCATCCCCGCAGCAGGTTCATCGAGAAGTAAGATTTGCGGTTTTAATGCTAAAGCGCGGGCAATTTCCAGCCGCCGCTGATCGCCGTAGGCAAAGTTTTTGGCTTTTTCGTGGGCGCGATCGCTTAAGCCAATTATATCCAATAAATCTAAAGCTTTCTGCTTAGTTTTAAGTTCTTCATTAGGCGCTGGTGGTAATCCCAAAACTCCGGCAATCATATTACTTTTAGTGTGCAAATGCCGAGCAATGATCACATTTTCTAATGCCGATAATTCCCCAAACAAGCGGATATTTTGGAAGGTACGGGCGATACCTAAAGCAGCAATTTGATGGGGACGCAGTTGGGAAATTTCTGCACCTTGATAAATTAATTTACCGCTAGAAGGGGGAATGAAGGCAGTAATCAAATTAAACAGTGTTGTTTTGCCAGCACCATTAGGGCCAATTAGCCCAAAAATCTCATGTTTATTTACACTAAAAGATACATTATTTACTGCCACTAAACCACCAAAGCGGCGAGTTAATGCTCTTGCTTCTAAGACAATACTGCTGTTAGCTTCTGGAATACTGTATGACATTTTTGCATACTATTATGAATATAAAACTTACGCAATCAATCTCTAAAAAACTTATTCTTTTGCACCCTTGTCGATTCGTTTTTTCCTTTGAAAAATATCTGGAGTAATTAGCCCTTGCGGGAAAAATATTGTACCTATTACTATTAGTAAGCCAAAAATAATTAATCTACCATCTCGCAAAAACTGTGCTAACCAGTTAGGTAAACCACCAGTATCAGCCAGGCTTCGCAGAATCTCTGGTAAAGCAGTAAATACCATACCTCCGACTACTGGCCCTAAAAAACTTCTCGAACCACCAATTAAAACAAAAGTTAAATATATAATACTGGCATCAAAAGTACCTTGACGAGCGTTCCAGGTATTAAGGAAGTGGGCACTAATTGCACCTACAACTCCTGCAAGCATAGCCCCTAATGTAAACGCCAAAACTTTGTAATAAGTCGGATCAATTCCCATTGCACCCGCAGCTAATTCATCTTCGCGGATTGCGATAAAAGCCCTTCCTACGCGGATGCGTTCTAGACGATAAAGCAGCACCATACTAATTAATAGTAAGGGAAGAGCAACCCATAAATATTCAAGTTGTGTTTGGAAAGGTTGAGGAATGCCAAAAATTCCGACAGCACCGCCTGTAATATCTAAATTGAGGGATATGACACGCAGAACTTCCACAAAAGCGATAGTAGCGATCGCTAAATAAATCCCCCGCAACCTCAACGCTGGAATCCCCACTATTATACCTAAAAAACCAGAAATTATCCCAGCAATTAACATCTCCAATAACAACAATGGAATGGGAAATAAACCACTACTCGATGTAAAAACTTTTGTGGATAAAATTGCTGCAATATATCCACCTAAAGCATAAAATCCCGGACTAGCTAAAGACAATTGTCCTGTCATTAGCGGTAAGTAAAGCGATAACCCTAATAGCGCCCCCAATACCATAGAGACAATTAGAGAACCGTAAGTAGCGAAAAAATCAGCCATTTTAAAAAATTTGGATTAAGCTTAATCAACCTATCGCTTTTATCAACTATTAAGCTGTTAATATTTGCTCTGCTGTCAGCGCCAGTTCAGGAAAAGTTCGTGACACAATCCGTTCTGAACCTCTAAACTGTGTACATTGGTATTTTCCCTCAGTATCTAATAGAAAAACAAATACAGCCGGAACTTTTGGATTTCCTAAATACTCTCTTAGCCCGATGGCCAAATAATCTACAATCCAATATTCTGTAATACCTAAGCCTTGGTATTCATCTAATTTATCAATGTAGTCATCTTCCCAATTAGTTGATGTTACCTCTACAGCTAATTGGATGGGTTCTTCAAGTGCAGCATAAGCAGAACGATTTGAGCGCCATTTATCTTTATCTATGACACTTACATCAGGCTTGCGTCCTTGCTCTATACCATTAGCTGTTATAGTTTTAAAAACTGCTGTGTTATTAACTACATAATTTAAGTTTTGTCCCCTAATTTCATCATTGAAACCAAACAATAGAAAATTAGCGACATCATCATGATTTCTCGTTGCCCGCACTTCTACAATTTCTCCATCTACAAGTTCATATAAACCTTCCTCTGGACACTGTTCTAAAAATTGCTCAAAAGTTAATTGTTGTTTGGTGTATGTTTTCATAGCACTACGTATCTTCAAACTTTCTGGATAAATCTTCGTCCTAGCAAACCTTGGGGTCTAACTAATAGCATAATAAACAAAATTCCAAAAGCTACTGCGTCTTTATATCCAGAGAATTCAGCAGGGACAAATGCCTCCACTAATCCAATTACCAAGCCTCCTACCACCGCACCGGGAATACTACCTAAACCACCTAAGACAATTACCGCTAAACCCCGCAACCCAAAACCAATGCCGAAATATGGCCCTGCAATACTAACACTAGAGGCGACTAAAGTTCCTGCTAATCCTGCTAAAAAACTGCTGATGAAGAATGTTAGGATGATAAAGCGATCGCTATTAATTCCTAACAAACTAGCTGTAGTTGGATCTTCTGCGATCGCCTGCATTGCCTTACCATATTTAGTCCGATTGATAAAATAGGTAAGAATTGCCACAATCACAACTGATACAGCAAAAATTACCACCTGAACGCTGCGAATAGGAATTGGGTTTTCTGGACTACCAAAATTAATTGCAGGTGGCAAATTACCGTAAGTATTGGCGGGATATGTGTAACTTTCTGCGCCTACTAAATACTGAATTAAATTCACAATTACCACTGCTACTCCCAAGCTGGAAACAACAGTTAGTAAAGGATCAGAGCCTTGACGCCGTAAAGGTTGAAAAGCAACGCGTTCCATTAATACCCCTACTAATCCCGCCAAGGTACTTCCTAAAATCAAGGCTATAGCAAATGGTAATTTTATCGGCAAAGCTGCATTAGCTAGCAAGCCGTTAAATCCAAAACTACCACCCATGAGTGCATAAGTAAAATATGCACCCAAAGTAAAAATCGCACCATGCGCTAAATTAATGATGCCCAAAATGGAATAAACCAAGGTATATCCTAAGGCAAAAATTGCATAGACGCTACCGATGGATAACCCATTTAATAATTGCTGCAAAAACAAATTGAGATTCATGTAACAACTATTTTAGAAATGTGAATGTTCCCTGGCTTCCATCTTTTGTCATCTTGATTTGGGCTACATAGAAATCTTTTTGCACAACTTCACCTATAGGAGTAAAACTAATTTCACCCAGTGGTGTGTTGTATGTCCCAGCAAGTATCTGTTTATTTAATTCTGTCCGCAATTGTGGTAGCTGTAATTTGTTGACTTTGCTCTTTTTATCTAAAGCTTGGAGTGCTTCTACATAAACCTGTACTGCGGCAAAAGCTTGGGCGCTAAATTGAGGTGGCTCTTTTTTATATTCGTCAGTATAGGCTTTACGAAACGCTGCGTTAATTTCACCTGGATGTTCTGGACTGTAGGCTTGAGCAATCAATACGCCATCACAAAGTGCTTTACAAACTGGTAATAAATTTGATGTATTTAAACCATTGCCACCAACAATTAAACCTTTATAACCCAGTTCACGCAATTGTCTAACTAAATTACCACCATCAGCAGCCAAGCCAGAAATAATCACCAAATCTGGTTTGAGATTAATGGCATTAGTAGCTTGACTTTGAAAATCTGTATCACTAGTTTGAAACTTTTGTACAGTTACCAATTCCAGCCCTTGATCCTTAACTGTTTGCTGGAAAATTTCCGTTTCTGACTTGCTAAATGCATCATTTTGAGCATAGAAAACTGCGACTTTTTTAACTTGGGGGTTTTGCTTAAGTGCAGCTTTCACCGAATTAGGAGCAACTACAGAAACTGGTGCAGAAACACGAGCTACGTAATCACCAATTTCGGGAATATTTTTAGCAGTATTTGATGGACCAATAATTGGGACTTTTGCACGTTCTGCAATAGGATCAGCACTAAAAGCTTGCTGTGACAAAGTTGGTCCTACAATCCCGATAACTTTATCTTTATTAATTAATGTTTGAAAAGCGTTAATTGCTCCCGCTTCATCACCGCTAGTATCTTGAAATACTAATTTAATTGGTGTATTGTTAACACCACCTTTACTATTGAAATACTTCTCGGCAAGTTTGGCTCCAGCAACTTGTTCTTGACCTAGTAATGCTACATTGCTAGTTTGAGCAACAGCAATCCCTATGGGAATAGCACCCGACAATGTACCCGTTGTAGCTACCGTGTCGGTTGCAGTGTTATTTCTGGTAGTATTTGGAGAATTTGTCACAGTCACAGGACCACCGCTGCCGCCGCCACAGCCTGCTAATAGCAAAGCGCAAGTTGATAAGAATGCTGTTGTCCGAGCGATCGCATTGTTCATCGTTGAATAGTCATTTAGTTATTAGGTATTTTGGAAAAGTTAATAATATCTGCAAACTAATTTAGGCAGATTTATGCTTTTACAATAATTTTATTAAATCATTTTTATTTGCTCATGCAAAGACAAATATTCAAAATATTTCTGCCTGACTCTTAGAGAGTGCATATTTGACAGTTTGATCTACAACTTCATCAAAGTTACAGTTATCAATTCCAACCCTGCAAATATTGTTTCTCATCAGTAGCTCAAGCTTAATTAAATTTTGTTGAAGAAGAATTTAGAAGTCAGAATGGGCTAAACCTTAGCTATCCGCTAACAGAATTCAGAATCAAGACGCTCTCTGTGAGAGGCTGCGCCGTTGGCGTACTCCTGATGTAGATAGACAAGCTTCTCGTTCGCGTGCGTCTCCCTCCCCAAAGAGAGAGGCTACAAGGGCGAGGAGAAGGCTTTAAGCTGCGCTATCAGTGTGAATAGGAGCCACCAAATTAAAAATTTGCTGGGGGTCTTAAACCCTTGTTCCCTACGGTTACGGGCAGAGGGCAGGAATCAGAATTCCCTTCTGCCTTGTCTACGACACGCTGCGCGATCTGCC
>NZ_JAYGHD010000095.1:0-15337 GCF_034932245.1 Nostoc sp. UHCC 0251 | reverse complement strand
CCCCACAAGGGATTAATAAAATTTTGATATGCAAATTAGATGTGTTTTAGCTTAGTTTTGCTATCAGGGCTAATGCTCCCACTAGCTTTTTCATGTCTTAAATCCCAAGTTCAAATATTGACTGATGACTTAATTATTTCGGGAGCATTTGATGATGGAATATACCTCATTGCCTATTAATACCCAGACTGGAGTTCTCCCCCGTCCTGGATTTTTAGAAATTGAAAATTTAGTCAAGTCTTATCCGACACCTGATAAAGATAACTTTGTCGTTTTAGATGGGGTGAATCTGACAATTGGTGAAGATGAATATATTTCTGTAATTGGTCACTCTGGTTGTGGAAAATCAACGCTACTAAAGATAGTAGCTGGTTTAGAAAAAGCCACTTCTGGCTCAGTCCGGCTAGATGGGCAAGAAATTCGTAAGCCAGGAGCAGAGCGGATGATGGTATTTCAGAACTATTCGCTGTTGCCTTGGTTGACAGTGCGATAAAATATCCGTTTAGCCGTAGATGAAGTGTTAAAAAATGCTAATCGGGCTGAAAAAATCAGCATTGTAAATCAACACTTGGCAATGGTAAACTTGACGGCGGCGGCTGACAAATATCCTGATGAAATCTCTGGAGGTATGAAACAAAGAGTAGGTATTGCTAGAGCTTTAGCAATTCGTCCTAAAATGTTGCTGATGGATGAACCTTTTGGGGCACTAGATGCGCTAACTCGTGGCAAATTGCAGCGGCAGGTATTGGATATTTGGGAAAATAATCGTCAAGCAGTGATGATGATTACTCACGATGTAGATGAAGCAATTTATATGTCCGATCGCATTGATGACCAATAGCCCAGCTGCTAGTATAGGAGAGATTTTAAAAGTTCCTTTTGAGCATCCACGCGTTAGCGTTCGCGAAGCGTCTCGTAGAGAAGCTCCTCTGAAAGAGGCTCGGGCTGCCATGCGAAACTCAAAAGAGTATTTTGAACTCCGCAACCACGCCCTAAATTTCCTTGATCGATATTTTGCCCAAGACGAGTAAATTAGATTATCATTTTTTTTAGTGGGTAGCCTAATTCAAATTCATGAAAGCTGGATTTGGAACGGAGGAACCAATGTTTGGGGCTAATCTTACGAGAGACACCTTCCAGTCTTAGCCCGTCAGCTAACTCCGTAGGCAATGGAAGGAACCCCCAAGACCTTGGCTGTAATACAGTTATTATTGGGGTTTCCTTGACTGATTTAAGATTTGAAATTTCGGTTATCGTCACTCAATCTAAAATCCAAATCGTTCGACTGAGCGACTTGTGCCGAGTATCTCGACTTCGCTCGATGGAACCGGAACTGAGGTAAGCCGAAGTTCAATATCTCAAATTGATCACCCTGCTTCTCATTACTAATTCATTTCATTGGGAGAAGTAAAGCTGTGCAAATTAAGCCAATGTTAGCGCGTCTGCAAAGTGCCACAGGCCGAGATGACTTAATTGAACAAATGGTACTGTTGCCAGAGCCAAAAAAACCTTTTTCTAAAAAACCTCAAAAAGCAAAAGCAGTTAATTTAATTGTTGCCTATGACGCATCTCCTAACAGTCATACGGCGTTAGATATTGCTTTCTGGATTGCCCATCAAACGCGTTTAGCTACCAATGCAGAAGTTACAGTTCAAGCCGTTTATGTGCTAGAAGACAATTCAAAAAGCAAGCATCCAAATATCTTGAGCTTACCAATACAACAGCCTCCATTAGAGTGTCAAGTCAGTGAAGTATCAAAGTCTGCCACACAGGTATTAACTCAACCCCAATTGCAGACAGTGGTAACTCCCCTGCAACAAGCAGATATAATTCTCTGGCAAGCCCGAAGTCTAGCAGAAGAATGGCAGGGTTCCTTCAAATCTCATTTGCGGTTTGGCTGTATTTCCACAGAACTTACCAAAGTTGTTGAATCAGAAGCTGCCGATATTTTGTTTCTCGGTTGCAACTCTGTTAATCATCCGATGATTGAGGCTCTAGGTTCTAATTTTCCCTGTGCCGTTTTGGGTATTCCCAGTTGTATTGATGAATAATCATTGTTCATAATTTCAATAATTTTTATCTAATTGCAATGATAGATAAGTCACCTACAAATAGGTGGCTTTTTTCGCTACTTAAATAAACTTCGGGAGGTAGTGTGTGGAAAGCTGGCAAGCAATCCTCAGTGTGATAACATTTATAACCGTTATTATCTTAGTAATGACGGAATGGGTACATCTCCCATTGCTGCATTATTGGGAGCATTGTTATTAGTTTTTACCAACGTCATGACTTTACAAGAAGCTGTTGGTTACATCGGCAAAAGTCATGGAACACTCGGTTTATTCTTTGGAGTTATGGTGTTAGTGCGGGCTTTTGAGCCTACCAAGATATTTGATTATTTAGCTACTCAAATAGTACTCATAGCTAAAGGACAAGGCAAGCGTCTATTACTTGGCATCGTGGCTATTGTTACACCCATCTGTGCCGTTTTACCAAATGCCACAACAGTAATGCTGTTAGCACCTTTGATTCCACCAATGGCGCAAGAAATTGGGATAAATTTCGTCCCATTGTTGATTTTAATGGTATTAGTCGCTAATAGTGCTGGACTCCTAACTTTAGTTGGAGATCCAGCGACATTTATTGTTGGTGATGCTGTAAATATCAGCTTTACAGATTATTTATTAAAGTTGAGTTTAGGGGGAGTAATTGCCATCGTCATAGTGATTGCAACACTACCATTTTTATTTCGCAAAATTTGGAATACAAAGTTAGATAATCTTGAAGAACTGCCACATCCACAAATCAATCATCCACGAGTTTTAAGCTTCGGTGCAGTTATTGTATTCTTCGTCCTACTATTTTTTGTTATCGGAGAAACTTTACCAATTCCGATCTCACCTGCTGCCGCAGCTTTGTTAGGAGCAGCTTTAGCTTTGCTTTTATCTCACCATAGCAAAATCGATTCAGTTAACAACATTCTGCGAGATGTAGACTGGAGTACTTTAATCTTTTTTATGAGTATTTTTGTGCTAATTGGAGGACTAGAAAAAACAGGTGTAATTAATGGCTTATCAGGGGTATTGGCAGTAATTTTAGGAAAAAATATTGTCCTGGGTTCCCTAGTTTTATTATTTTTTGTGGGAATATTATCAAGCGTAGTGCCGAATATTCCTTTAGTGGTGGGGATGGTGCCCTTACTTAAACAATATATTGTTACTGTCGGATTAGCACCTGCAGAAGTTTTAGCACAAGACTTTCAAGGACAGTTTCCGCCAGAGGTATTACCACTGTTTTATGCGATGATGTTTGGTGCAACTTTGGGAGGTAATGGCACACTAGTAGGAGCATCATCTAACATCGTAGCTGCCGGAATTTCTGAGCAACATGGACGCCGCATCTCGTTTAAAACTTTTCTACACTACGGTATTCCAGTGATGGTATTGCAACTGGTAGCTTCGGCTTTATATGTGTTAGTTCGCTTTTTGCTTTAGATAGGGAAGGACTAAAGTAATTCGTAATTGATAATTCGTAATTACAATCATTAGTACCTACTCAACTCATCACTTATAGCCTAGCAGTGGCCAGTTTGTGAATGTCTTGCAGACCACAAAATTAAAGATTATGGTAAAAAATGTACTTTCTGAAATTACGAATCAAAAATTACGAATTAGTAACTATTTGGTCAACCTAATTAAATAGAAAATGCTGAGGAGATAAATCCCCGACTTTTGGTGAGAAGCCAGGTTTTCAGATTTATCAATCCTCAGCTATTGCTAATATCCGATTAGGTGTAGCACATCCCGTAAGACGCTATAACCAGCCAAATCCCAAAGCAAATAGGCTAGAAAACCAATTGCTGCCAAACGACCATTCCAGATTTCGGCTTGAGGTGTCCAGCCAAACAAAAATGCATTGCGATCTACGCCGTTGTATTCTGGTGCAACAGGTGGTAAATCTGTAGAAGGACGAGTTCCTTGAGTTGCCATTTTTTTTCTCCAATATCTAGTGATTTTTCAAGTCTTTAATGAATGTTCTAGTAGCCAACTATGCGTAAAACGTCACGAACAACGCTATAGCCAGCTAAATCCCAAAGTAAATAAGCTAGAAAGCCAATTGCTGCAAAGCGACCATTCCAAATTTCGGCTTGGGGAGTCCAGCCAAACAGAAATTCATTGCGATCGCGACCGTTGTAAGCTGTGGTAACAGGTGGTATATCAGTAGAGGGACGAGTTTCCATTGTTTTTTCCTTCCAAAATTAGTATTTTTTGAGATGTTTAATCTTTGAGTTTTTTTTAGTAGCCAATTAGCTCTAGTACCTCACCCAGAACGCTATAACCGACTAAATCCCAAAGTAAATAGGCAATAAAGCCAATCAGTGCAAAATGACCGTTCCAAATTTTGGCTTGAGGAGTTCAGCCAAACAGAATTCTATTGCGATCTTTGCGATTTCATTCTGTTAGAAATAGTGGCAGGTCTCTGGAAGAACGAGGTGCCATTTTTTTATCCTCAACGATTCATTTGTTAACTTTAATGTAGCTGTTTATAACTAGACTTATTTCTGTCTGTGGGTACAAACCACAAGCACTTCTTCTGGACGATTATCAGAAACGTATTTTTTTAGACAAATCCACCTTGAGAGGGTGACTAAAAACAAATATGTAAATAAATGTAAAGGCGTTGCTAGCGAACTATGATTTCAACAGAATCAATCGCTTTGAAGAAGAATTCAGAAGTCTGAATTCAGGAGTCAGAATAAATCAGTGGGGGATTCAGACCCGCCACTGAACTGTTCGCGCTTGCGTCTCGTAGAGAAGACCACTAAATCTGCATATTTAGTGGGGGTCTTAAACCCTTGGATTCATCCACCATGAAGTTCAAAATTAATTCTGAATTCTGGCGACTGACGCATGTATTCTGTTTCGATAAATAAGCAATAAAAAATTAAAAATTAGCTATACATAATTAAGAGTAAATGTCAAATTGCTTAAAATTACCACCGAGAGAGAATAAAAGTTATATCTTCCGCTGGATACAGTTTTCAATCTTTAGAGAGATGCTTGAAATAGCTAAATTCCACGATTCTGAGCTAAAGAGTTTAGGTATTGCCATAGGTACAAATCATAAATACTAAGAGTTGCTTCTCAAGAAAATCTTAATTCCCCAAATTTAAACCTTAGAAGAAGGAAATACAATGTTCCAAAATACGGAAATTATGCTGGGACTCTACAAACCACTATTGTGGGTGGCACAGATTATAAATGTAGATCCCTCAAACGTCACGCCAGCACAGACATCGGTTCTCACTTCCGGGCCGCGCTTTTTTGTGGCTTTAATCTCCGGCGTTATCCTAGCCTTTGCTTTCCAATTAGTTCTCACTAATCTTTCCCTTGCAGCCGGTATTTCCTACCTGGGACACTCATCTGACTCGGATTCAGATAGTGGGGAAGCGGGAAGTTTGGGCGGTAACATTCGCAAAATTGGCACCGCAGTGGGGATTTGGACATTAGTCACTGTGACGATCGCCTTATTAATCGCTTCTTTTCTGGCGGTTAAATTAAGCCTGGTAATCTTAGACCCAGCATTGGGAGCGATTCTCGGTTTGGTGATTTGGGGCGCTTACTTTTTGCTTCTCGTTTGGGTAAGTTCCACCACCGTGGGTTCTTTAATTGGCTCAGTTGTCAATACGGCAACTTCTGGTTTTCAGGCGATTATGGGCACAGCCACCGCTGCACTGGGTGCAAAGGCTGTCAATAACCAAGTTGTAGCGACAGCTGAAGCCGCCGCCGCCGCTGTCCGCCGGGAACTAGGAAGCGCCATCGACCCAGGAAGTATCCGAGAAAATATAGAGGATTATTTAGACAAGCTGCGTCCTCCAGAGTTAGATGTGTCGAAAATTCGGAGTGACTTTGAAAATTTACTCAACGATCCACAACTAAAAGCGATCGCAGGGACTCCAGATATTCGCAACATCGACCGCCAGAAGTTTATCGAATTAGTCAGCAGTCGCACCGATCTTTCTAAAAAAGACATCAACCGGATTGCTGATACGTTGTATAAAGTTTGGCAGCAAGTAGTGGGTCAACAACCACCTACCCAAGACCGCATGGGTGAGTTAATCGATTATCTGAAATCACTCCCACCAGGACAAAGCAAGACAGATGAACTCAACGCCAAGCTGGATCGATTAGTAGCAGAAACACGAGGCTCTAAAGAAGCTGACCAAAAGGCAGTTCCAGGGCCAATTCAAACTACACTCCAGCAAGGACTAACTGCCTTAACCGGCATTGTTATGGGGCGCACAGATTTGTCTGATTTGGATGTGGAAAAAATCTTGCGTAGCCTCACCACCGCCAAAGATAAAGTCACTCAACAAGCAGATAAGTTAGGGTTGCCAACACCACCATCTCAACCTTATAGCCCAATTCGGGCTGATGTGGAAAACTACCTGCACAACACTTATGCTTGGCAACTCAGCCAAGAAAGAATTGCCCAGGAGTTTCGTGATGTCCTCTATGATCCAGCCGCTGACCCTGGAATAGTCCGCAGGGAATTAGAACGACTATCCCGCAATGATTTTGCCAATATCCTGCAACAACGGGGACTGCTTACCCAGTCCCAAATTCAGCGCATTGCAGATCAGTTAGAAGCTGTCCGCAAAGACGTGCTAGTGATAGTTACAGGTATTGAAGAAAGAGAGATAGTCCAAGACTTGCAACGGGCAGTGGAAAGCTATCTGCTGGTTACTCCGAAAGCAGATTTGACAGCAGAAGGCATTGAGCAGAATTTCAAACCACTGTTGCAAGATTCAGATGCAGATTATGAAACCCTGACATTGCGACTAGCCCATCTTGATCGTCAGGAAATGCGGGCGATATTGCTGGAACGGAATGATGTCCAGCTATATGAAGTAGACAGCATTCTCGATGAGTTGGAAAAACAACGCGATCGCGTCTTGGTAGAATCCAAAGGGTTAGCGGAACAGGCGCAATATCAAGCAGAAACCCTGTGGTTGAGTGTAGAATCATATCTGCGTAATACAGGGAAATCAGAATTGAACCCTGATGCCATCCGCGCGGAGTTCAAAAGGTTACTAGAAGATCCCCAAGCTGGAATTAGCTCAATTCGGGCGCGGTTGTCTCGCTTTGACCGCGATACGTTGGTACAATTGTTGAGTCAACGGCAAGATTTGAGTGAAGATCAAGTTAATCAAATCATCAATACTGCTGAGGAATCGTGGCATAACATTCGCCACACACCCCAAGCTGTAGTGGATAAAGCCAAAGAGCAATACGACTCTGTTACTACCACGATCGCAGATTATCTGCGGAATACTGGTAAACAAGAATTGAACCCAGAAGGTATCCAGCGGGATTTGACCAGATTGTTTGAAAATCCCAAAGAGGGAGCCGTAGCACTTCGCCGTCGGTTGTCACAGGTAGACCGGGATACGCTGGTGAAGTTACTCAGTCAGCGTAAAGACTTGAGTGAAGAACAAGTCAATGAAATCATTGATTCCACGCAAACTTCCATTCGCAACTTTGTCCGTGCGCCTCGTCGCCTAGCTACCCGGACACAGCAAAGAGCGGAAACATTCAAAGCTTATGTAGAAGAGTATCTGCGCCAAACTGGTAAGGAAGAACTGAATCCTGAAGGTATTAAACGCGACTTGCAACTATTGTTACACGATCCGCGAGTTGGGGTAGAAACTTTTAGCGATCGCCTTTCCCATTTTGACCGTTCTACCATCATCGCCCTGCTGAAAATTCGGGAAGATATGTCCGATGAAGAAGCGGCGCGGATTGCCGATAACATTGTGTCCGTAAGGGATCAATTTGTAGAACAAGTGCGGAATATCCAACGAGGCATTCAAGATGCGATTGATGGGGTTTTTGCCCGCATTCGTAACTATCTCAACTCCTTGGATCGCCCGGAACTTAACTATGATAATATCAAGCACGATGTTCGCACATTTTTTGACGACCCCCAGGCAGGGTTTGATGCTCTGCGCGATCGCCTATCCTCTTTTGACCGTGATACCCTGGTGGCAATCATGAGTTCTCGTGAGGACATCTCTGAGGAAGATGCCAACAGGATCATCGACCAAATTGAACGGGCCCGCAACACAGTATTGCAACGTGCAGAACGCATACAGCATGAAGCCCAACGCCGCCTAGAACAGGTGAAGCATCAAGCACAGCGGCAAGCGGAAGAAACCCGCAAAGCCGCAGCTTCAGCATCTTGGTGGCTGTTTGCCACAGCAACCGTATCCGCGATTTTCTCTGCATTAGGAGGAGTGATTGCTGTAGCTACGCAGTAGACATCTCCGAAAAACGAATGTAGAGACGTAGCAGTGCTACGTCTCTACAAGGTTTCTGGGTAACGCATATTTAATTTCTGGAGATGTCTAGTAGGTTAATAAGTTTTCTCCGCTAATTGTAAGCCTCCCATCGCGGGAGGCTTTTTTTTGTTCCGAAGACTTACCAAAGAGGCAGGGGATCAGGGGGAAGAGGGCAGGGAGAAAGATACTGGAATTATTCTGCCACAAGGGTTAGAGAGCAACTACATTCATGTATCGGGATTCGCCTCCTGCCCCTGTTCCTCTTTTTTACACGCCATTTTGCTTAAACCATGCCAAAAGGCGTTTCCAACCGTCCTTAGCTTCTTTCTCGCGGTAGGATGGGCGATAATCGGCAAAAAATGCGTGGGGTGCATCTGGATAGACGATGATTTCAGATTTGCTGCTGCTTTCCTTTAAGCCTACGCGCATTTGCTCTACTGTATCAAGAGGAATACCTGTATCCTTCTCACCATAGAGTCCGAGAACCGGGACTGTCAGTTTTGATGCAATATCGACAGGATACTTGGGTTGAAGTTCGGTAGCATCGCCCACGAGCCGCCCGTACCAAGCCACACCCGCCTTCACCTTGGGATTGTGCGCCGCATATAACCAGGTAATGCGGCCGCCCCAGCAAAAGCCTGTAACAGCCAATTTATCGGCATTACCTTTAGCTGATTTCACCGCCCAGTTTACCGTGGCATCAAGATCGGATAACACTTGGGCATCTGGCACTTTGGCGACAATTGGGCGAATTTCGTCCATACTGCTTAACTTAGTGACATCGCCTTGACGGATAAATAATTCGGGTGCGATCGCCAAGTACCCCAACTGGGCAAAACGACGAGTGATATCCTGAATATGCTCGTGTACACCAAATATTTCCTGAAGTACCAGAACAATTGGGAAATTTTTACCAGTGGCTGGTGCTGCTCTATAGGCAGGAATTTCCCCATCTTTGACGGGAATTTTCACCGCACCAGCTACCAACCCCTTAGCATCGGTGCTGATGACTTGGGCAGAAATGGGTTGCACTGCCAAGGCAAAACCCGTCGCCAAGGTGGCAGTTGCGATAAATTTGCGGCGTGTTATTTCTTTCATCATCTCTACCTTGAATTGGCGAAAATTTTTATTCTTTGTTATACGTACAGTGCTACAACAAGAAATATTACAATTTATGAATTAGTTTACCGTAATATTAGCTTCGTTTGCCGTCCAAGCGTTCTTTCTCTGTGGCTGTTGTCATGGAAAAGTCGGATGCATTGGCAATGAAAAACCACGAGACTAAGCAATTTTCTGTGCTGAGTTCCCTTATATAGCAATCCTAAATTCATTCGTGACAACAATCTATTGCCTATTACCTATTTTCTAATGCGCGGTAGGGTAGGTGTACAAATTCCACAGCCGAAAAAAAGTGCTTCTATCTCAATCCCAGTAAGCATTTAACCCCGCTCATAAATAATTTTTATTCGCGCAATTTCTGAAATGCTTACTGTAAGCACGTTTTAGCCTTCAACCTTTCCCGACACTCTTTCCAAACAAATTCTCTAATGCTATGATTGCTCTTGAATCGCGCAACCGCACCTTGAAAAATCAATATAGCTTGGCTTTCAGGCTCCCGCTAATTGCAATTCATCAAAATCCCTATTAGGGATTGAAACAAATCAAGATAATAGTATTGACCTACTTTAAAAAAAATTGCAATTCATCAAAATCCCTATTAGGGATTGAAACGATGAATTAGAAAAACTCACAGACTATGATTTTCTATTGCAATTTATCAAAATTCTTATCAAGATTAAAACATTTTACCAGGAAAAGGTTTATTAATTCCTGGGTCATTTTGATTAACCTCAAAATTTCATCATGCTAATTTCAATATAACAATCATTGATACTTTATTAATAGACGGGTATCTTACCTGTCATTAATAAAGCATTATTGTTCACTTCTTCGCCTGTATTACTTGCAAACTACCACCAGCATATAAAGTTGACTTACTCACTTCAAACCCAGCCTTAGTTAACAACCCAGCCAAATCAGTTTTCAACAATTCCCAAGCTGTTTCTGTCTCAAACAACAGCAAAAACAGTGATACCCCAGGCCAAAATACCGGATTCGTAGGAGCGTGAAAATCTACCAACGTAAACACCCCTCCTGCCTTCAACACCCGATAAACTTCATTAATAATTTTTCGCAATTGCTCAGGCTGCATCTCGTGTAATGCGACACTAATATGTACCACATCAAACAGATTATCTGCAAATGGCATCTCCTCAGCAAAAGCTTCGACATAGGAAGCTAATGGTACATTTTGCCGCGCCCGTTGCAAAGACTTGGGTGAGGCATCCAATCCTGTTACGTTTTGTGAAAAATTTAGCAAAAATTGCGTTGTTTGACCACTGCCGCAACATAAATCTAAGACATGCGTATCTGAGTGAATTGTTAAGCCTTGCAAAGCAAGTTGCCGAAAACGGGCTTCACCACCTACACTTAAGGCTGCTAAACGAGAGATACTATCATATAGCCACTGATAGCGGTAACTCCAATCCCTTAAAATTGTTGCCATTACATATTTCCTTGCTATTAAGCTTTATATTTAATAAAGATATATTGTTAACATTAGTAAAAAACCTGAAAAGATTGGGGGAAAGTAACTGCTATGGGTCGTGTAGGCGTCTTATTACTCAATCTCGGTGGTCCCGATAAGCTAGAGGATGTCGGGCCGTTTTTGTACAACCTATTTTCCGATCCGGAAATTATTCGCCTACCATTTCGCTGGTTGCAAAAGCCCCTAGCCTGGTTTATTGCCTCGCGGCGAACCAGAACATCTCAAGAGAATTATAAGCAAATCGGTGGCGGTTCCCCACTGCGGCGGATCACAGAAGCGCAAGGGCAAGCTTTAAAAGAACAATTGAGTCATTTAGGACAAGAAGCCAAGATTTACGTGGGGATGCGTTATTGGAATCCCTATACAGAAGAGGCGATCGCACAGATCACCCAAGATAAAATAGAACACCTGGTAATCTTACCACTATATCCCCAATTCTCTATCAGTACGAGTGGTTCTAGCTTCCGGCTTTTAGAAAAACTTTGGCAAGAAGACCCAAAGCTTCAACCCATTGAATATACCGTCATTCCTTCCTGGTACAAAGAACCAGGCTACCTCCAAGCAATGGCGGAACTCATAGCCCAAGAACTTGAGCAGTTTCCTAACCCGGATGAGGTTCATGTATTCTTTAGCGCTCACGGTGTCCCTAAAAGCTACGTTGAAGAAGCAGGCGACCCTTATCAGCAAGAAATTGAGGAATGTACTGCTCTGATTATGCAGACTCTCAATCGACCCAATGCCCATACCTTAGCTTACCAAAGTCGTGTTGGCCCAGTAGAATGGCTCCAACCTTATACTGAGGATGCCCTTAAAGAACTAGGCACACAAGGCGTGAAAGATTTAGTTGTCGTGCCTATTAGTTTTGTCTCAGAGCATATTGAGACACTGCAAGAAATTGATATTGAGTATCGGGAAGTAGCAGAAGAATCAGGAATTCACAATTTCCGTCGCGTTCCTGCTCCTAACACCCATCCAGTATTTATTAATGCATTGGCAGACTTGGTGATTAATGCGCTGAAAAACCCTAGTTTCAAGCTTTCGCAAGCTGCCCAAATGAAAAAAAGGGTGAAAATGTACCCCCAAGAGCGTTGGGAATGGGGTTTGACTACTAGCGCTGAAGTATGGAATGGTCGGATTGCCATGCTGGGCTTCATTGCTTTAATCATCGAGCTGATTACCGGTCACGGTCTGCTACATATGATTGGACTTTTGCAATAAAGGGCATTGGGCATTGGGCATTGGGCGTTGGAAAACTCTTTCTTTTTCGCTATGTTTACGCAGCGTCTCTGTTAAGAAAAGTTCTATACTCCGTTGGAGATGGCGTAGCCATCTAAAGAAGCCCGAACTTTAGACTTCTCTGCTTGCCCCATTCCCAATGCCCTATGCCCTATGCCCTATGCCCTATGCCCCCTGCCCTTGTGATACCAGTCATACCACTGCTTCGCACTACGAACTGCAAACCAGAGCAGTATTAAAGCAATTAATCCTCCCTGCCAGGGAGCATCAAAGGCAAAAAGTACTAGAGCAACGCACAAGATATCTTGAAGAAAGACTGCCCACAAGGGTAAGCCACGTAAGCGATAGAACCAACCAACTTGAACTAGCTGAAGTACTAAAGCTAACAAACCTCCAATACAAGCAATTAGCCAATGTGGCGTTGCTGTTGCACTAGCTACTGCTAACCCCATAATTGCCCCTACGAGGGGAGACATGAATAACTGAACTACTTGGAGCAATCTTTGCCCCCATAGCTTTTTTGAGGCTAATAATTCTACTAAAGACCAACAGCTGAGGCAGCCTAATAAGATTGGTGGAGAAATGTGAGATAAAATTGGAACTTGTGACCAGAAGTTACTACCCTGCAACAATCCAATAATCAGCAGAGGTGTACCTATTCTCATTCCTGCTGCCGCAGAGGCAGAAAGTGTGGCTAGGATTTCAATCATTAAGACACTCTAAGCACTAATAAATAAGTAAATATCTGTTATTTATACTACCCAGGGCTGGCAAAAATCCCTGCACCAAACTTACAGTCTCAGCAATGAAATACTAAATATTTTTGGTATCTTTATATATATATCTTTTTTAACAACATTTTTTTAAACAAGAGCAAAAACTGGGTTTCGAGCTTTATTTTCTAACATTAAGTCTAGAATCATCAGTTTTGTCTGAAAGTCTTGTATAGCAAGAATTATTGTTTTTCCAAAGCACTATATCTGAGCATAATAAGCGTTTGTGCAGGACTGTTCCAGGTTGGAGGTCTTGCGAGTGCGCGATTACATGCCAATCAGTCAGCAAAATCTGGTCTTGCACCATAAGTATTAACATCCGTCAGTTCAAATACCTATATCTTAATCATCCTGTGAAAAAGCCATCAAAGTACTTTTAAGATTTGAGGACTTACGCATTAAGACTGATCCGATATCTTAACTGATGAAAAGAAAAATCGGAAAACGTTGTTGAGAAGAACCGACTTTACGGCAAGCTTGGGACTGCAACCATGTTGTGCGATTTATCGACATCACATTTTTTGAATATGGTGAGGTAACTTAATGCATTCATCTTAATTGGGCTAATTAAATTTGCCTAATTTCCGCTTGTTTAATCTAAAAATATTGCCAAATTGCAGAAATTACCCATCCAAAGTAGGAGGTCAAGAAGCTTTGAGTTAAGGCAACCTATTTATACTATATGTCCTTAAGTACAAGATAATTTCATGACCTCAATCAGCAGTGAAACTAACACTCTCAACCAAGCAAAGCAAAAACTGAACAACTCAATTCTTTTTTACAATCAACGTCCGATTGGAACATTAGCTGCTTGTGATTCCTCAAAAGACACTCTCAATTATAACCATTGCTTTGTTCGTGATTTCGTTACTTCAGGTCTGATTTTCCTGATGCAAGGAAGAGCAGAGATTGTCCGTAACTTTTTAGTAGAAACTTTAGGATTGCAAAGTCATGAACAACAGATGGACTTTTTTAAGCCAGGCCCCGGATTAATGCCAGCAAGCTTCAAAGTTGATGTCGAACATAAAGAACAAGTTTTGACAGCTGATTTTGGCGAACACGCAATTGGTAGAGTCCCACCTGTAGATTCTTGCCTTTGGTGGCTGATTTTGCTAAGAGCTTATGTCAAAGCAACAAATGATATTTCCTTAGCTCATCAACAAGATTTTCAACAAGGTATTAAGCTAATTTTAGACTTTTGCTTGGTACATCGTTTTGCCATGTATCCCACCATGTTAGTTCCAGACGGTGCTTTTATGATAGATCGCCGCATGGGAGTTTATGGGAATCCTTTAGAAATTCAAGTTCTATTTTATGCAGCTTTACAAGCAGCAACTGAGTTACTCTTACCCAATAGCGACCAGACTAAGTATCTTGATAAAATAGTGAAGCGACGTTTAGCAGCTCTTGAGTATCATATTAAAGAGTACTATTGGATAGACCTTAAGCGTTTAAACGAAATTTATTGCTATAAAAGCGAAGAATTTGGCAAGGAAGTAGCAAATAAATTTAATATTTATCCAGATTCTATTCCTTCTTGGTTAACCGAATGGCTACCAGAAACTGGGGGGTACTTGGCAGGAAATTTGGGGCCTTCACAGATAGATTTTCGATTCTTTGGATTAGGCAATTTAATGGCAATCATAGTTGGTTTAACTAGCGAACAAGAATCTCAAATGATTCTGGAGTTGATTGAACAACGCTGGCATGACTTAGTTGGCTATATGCCTATGAAAATTTGTTTTCCGGCTCTAGAAGGTTTGGAGTGGAAGATTGTCACTGGCTCAGACCCAAAAAATATAGCTTGGTCTTACCACAATGGTGGAAATTGGCCTGTTTTACTTTGGCTACTGGTAGCAGCAGCTTTGAAAAGCGGTAGGGATTCACTCGCTCACAAAGCTATTGAATTAGCTCAAAACCGCCTCAGTCAAGACCAATGGCCAGAATACTACGATGGCAGGCACGGTCGATTAATTGGAAAGGAAGCTCGCAAATATCAAACTTGGACTATTTCAGGTTTTTTAATCGCAACAGAAATACTAGCCAATCAGGAGCATTTAGCTTTAATTACTTTTAACAAAGATCCTCAGATAATTAGCTGTGTTTGGTAGAAATTATTGGGCATACAAACTTTCTCTACATTGCCGATTGTAAAGTCTTTATGAATAACGGCTTGACTATGGAGTTGCCCTAGTCCATTGCAATTTTAAATGCCACAAGCAAAAATAGGTCTATTGGAAACCCTTGGGGGTATTCTTGCAACAACTGTTTGATGTTTCTGATGTTTTTTACTAATAACTACCCAATATCGGGTAATTATACAGCAATACGGTTCAGTTAAGGGCTACTGGCAACAATTTTTGGTTTTCAAGACGCGAT
>NZ_JAYGHD010000094.1:0-15664 GCF_034932245.1 Nostoc sp. UHCC 0251 | reverse complement strand
CTTCTTGCATAAGTCGGGAAAAGGGGAAGGGGAAAAAGTTCTGTATTGTCCCCTTGCCCTTTAACCTTTACCCTTTTCCCCTCTTGCAAAAAGCACTTTTGCAAAAGGTCTAATGACCAATGACTAATGACCAATGACTATCTACCGCCAATTATCCCAGTTTTCGTTAAAAATGGATGTGTCGGGGAAGGCTGTGGGGTTGCCATTTTTTTGCAAAAGCCGTTTGAGCGCTTCTAGTTGTGGCTCTTGTTTGGGTAAGTCATCGACTAGTTGGTAGGGTGCGATCGCATTTTTGATGGCAAAACTAGCAACAGTTCCCGCAGCCGCGCCAGCCGACCATTCAAAGGAATGGACTCGATAGGCAGCAGCGGCAATATGACTAGTACCAATGCTTTTGCCTCCTACCAGCAAATTATCAATTTTCTGGGGAATCATTGCCCTCAGAGCGATTTGAAAGGGATAAGCTTGACCAGCACCACGCCTTTCACCTGGACGTTCTGTATTACCAGGGGCTTCTGGGGGACTATTCACCATGCAAGGATGAAAATCTATTGCGTAGTGACCAATACCCACAGAATCAGGAAAGATGGTAGAACGACTCCGCCGCATTGCTTTGTCTGGTGAAATCCCACCGCTAATTACAGATGTGGCTTCCAATCCTGATAATGCGGCTTTTAACTGCCGATACATATCTGCTGGCAGAGTTTTGCGATAATATTCGTCATTATAATTTCGGCGAGAAATATCAATTTCCCAAATAGTAAAGCCTCCAGGTTGTCCCCAACTGGGACGCCCAATAATGCGGCGTCCTTCTCGCATATAAGGATATTTTGATAAGCCATGCACCGTTCCCATTGGGGAATTTAACCCGGAAACAAAGCGGTTATTAGTTCGCTGCTGCTTTACACCCTCCCCCAGTTGGGAATCTGTAGTTCCAGCTACCAACCAGTAATAGAAAGAGATGGCATTTTCTTCACCTTTGCGGAGAGTTTCTGTTCGCAGTCCTCCCATCCATCCTCCTGGTTGTAACTGCCCAGTCCCTTGTAACTGTTGGCGGCTGTAAACTAAGTTATCCTTGGCTGTTCCGGGGCGGTAGTCGTTACCCCAAGTCCAGTTTTGCATGGAGATATCCCCTGGTGTCGCGGCAGTAAAACTTACACCGCCGAATTTTGTAGGTGTTCCTTTTTTTGGACTCCAAATGCGACGATAGGTGAAAACTAAGTCAAAGTTAGCCAGTCGCGCTAATTCATAGCTGAAATATGGTGCGTATTGTAAATAAAATGGAGGCATCGTCTGCGGTTGCGGTTCCTTGGTTGCCTCCATTGCAAAGGTGTAGGTAAAACCTTGAGGGCAATAAGGATCGTTGTTGGCGGTGGAAGCCGAAGGTTCCAGGTAGGAAATGGCATCAATGCCTAATCGGTAGGGAACATCAGCAAGGGCAATAATTTCTCCAGTTTCACTGGCGTCTACAACATACCACTTAGGAGCATTCCCTTTCGCTTCCTTAGGGAGGAAACGGAGAATAGTTTTGGTAAATCGAGATGAGTTTTCGTAGCGATAAGCATCTTCAATAACTTGAGATAAAGTAAAAGTATTGAGAGGTGGTGCGCCTTTTGGTGGTTGATGTTGGATAGCGATCGCACTATTAATTATTTTGCCATCAGCAGCAACTTCTAAGTCCTTAATTACTGTGTTGGGAAACCATTGCAACTTCCCTTTACCTTGCTTTTCGGCATCTTTGAGCATCTGAACCAAAATGGTGTGAGCATCGCGGGGAAGAAAGCAGGAGTCACTTACCCAACAGTCACCGGGGTTAAGTTCACCGTATTTACGCTTAATCCGGTTTCGCAATTCCAGATAGCCGCGAGAATAGAATTTCAGAGCTCGCTGAGTTGGGCGTTCGTCTAACGCAGATGTCCCTTGAGCCGAAATTTGGCCTCCTAGCCAGTCAGTAATTTCCGTGAGACAAACCGTTCGTCCTGCTAGCAACCCCTCGTAAGCTGTGGCAACACCAGATAGTCCACCACCTACAACTAAAATCTCGCAATTGACGCTTTTATCAGGGGTTCTCGGTACTGTGGCGATCGCTCCATTAAATGCAACTAAGGTAGATATGAAATTGAGACTGATCAGCGATGCCAAGCTATAAGCTAGTTTGTGTCTGAGCTTCATCGTTAAAAAACCACTCCAAATCCTGTGTCACCTTGTAGAAGGTAGCATCCAGGAAATGATTATCACAAGTAAAAGTAAATATATTGAAATACAATTTTTACACTTAGAATACTGAGTGTATAGGCTAAACTTACCCTAAAGTTATTAAATTAAAAACTGCTCTTGTCTACTTTCAGCAAGAGCAGTTTTTAATAGCGAAGCCCAAAAAAAGAATTTAGGCATCTTCAAGTTCAAATTGAGCCACCGTAACTGCATTAAAAGCGAAAGCCAAAACTAATGGCATCGGCGACTGGAACCAGAAGGTAAAAAGAACAGCTAGAATTGTGCCGATTACTGCGGACATTGACCACAATCGTTCTTCAAAAGTCAATCCCTTCTCGGCTTTAATCACTCTGAGAACGTGAACTGGAATTGGTTCCGGCATTACCCCACCCGGAGGGAAAGCCCAGAAGTTGTTACGTCGCTCGACAAATAAATCTGTCCAGCCATTTTCTTGGCACCATGCCTCAATCCATTGAAGTGAGTAATGATTCATCATCGGGTTTCGGAGTTCGGTTTGTAGAAGTTGCGTACTTGGTGAATGTAAACTCTTAGAGATTCCTGAAGAACTAACTAATCGCTATAAAATTAACGCTAATTATCCAACTTTTAAGCTTTGTCAAGCAGTTGAGACGCATATAATTACGCCCAAACCTTGCTTTCATTAATTAAAAGACTAACAGTTCATAGGGACTGTTTACTTGAAAAGACAATAAACTTTACTTGAAACATTAAAAGTCAAGAATTGTAAATAAGGCAGTAAGTATTACTGCTTAACAAAACTCTTGATATCCTAAAATCAAAATTTACAAATGAATAATTGTGAACAAATTAACAAGCTTAGGCGTTGCTTTATCCAGCTAAACTATTCCTTTAGAATTAGGAATTTGACTTCATAAAGAGAGATATATCCTGTTCTATACTAAGTTTTTTGCAGGTTGCTTAGTATTAGTATTAACTTAAATCTAGTAATTCGCATCAGCATTTGGTAATAAGTTGATTGATAGATTTAAGTGCGATCGCTTTGCCAACGCCAAAGGCGAATGCTTCTAGATTGCTGTTCTCTATCCAAAGTTACAGGCATAATTTTGCTCAAGGTGAGAAGCATTTGCCCTTTTTGCGTTACAAAATATTAAGCAAGGGAAATACACATCCCCTAAGTCCAGTAACAAGGCTGCGAGTCTCAATTATGATGATCCAGCCTTGCTAATATTCAAATGTGGTAATTAAATGCAGCGATTAAACACCAAATTGACTCTCAATATGTTTTGGCGGCAAGGGTTGGCGTTCCTTCTAGGAATAATTATATGGTGCGTGGCTGATCCCGCACTGGCCGTAGACTGGACTCATCCGCTTTCATTTAGCAATGCAGAATTGTCAAGACGTGATTTTTCTGGTGACAGCTTGCAAGCTGCGGAGTTTTCTAACGCCAATATGGAACTGGCTAACTTTTCTAATGCTGACTTGCGGGGAGCAGTTATGAGTGCTTCGGTAATGACTAATGCAAATCTCCACGGAGCAGATTTAACTAATGCAATGGTTGATCAGGTAAACTTGACTAAGGCGGATTTGAGCGATGCAGTTTTCAAAGAAGCTCTTTTGCTCCGCGCCATATTTAATGATGTGAATATAGACGGTGCAGATTTTACAGATGCAATTTTGGATAGAGTGCAAATCAAAGAACTGTGCGGTAAAGCCAGTGGTGTGAATTCCAAAACAGGCGTGCAAACTCGTGATTCTCTAGGATGTCAATGAAACGTGTTGGTGTAATTGGTGGCGGACAGCTTGCCTGGATGATGGCGGATGCAGCACAGAAGCTAGGTGTAGAATTGGTAGTACAAACTCCTAGTGAACATGACCCGGCCGTGTCAATAGCGAAAGAAACTGTTTTCGCGCCAGTTGATGACGCAACTGCTACGGAAATATTAGCTAACAAATGCGATATTATCACCTTTGAAAACGAATTTGTTAACCTGCAAGCTTTATCTGTTTTAACACAGCAAGGCGTTTGTTTTCGCCCCAGATTAGAAGCTTTAGCTCCTCTTTTAGATAAATATCATCAGCGTTGCTATTTACGCGACTTGGGCTTACCAGTTCCTCAATTTTTCGCCCTTGACGAGGTGGAAAATCTCAAATCAAAAATAGAATATCTAGGTTTTCCAGCAGTTCTGAAATCCCGCCGCCACGGTTACGATGGTCAAGGTACTTTTATAATTCAGGATTTCGCTACTTTAGAGCAAAAGCTAAGTTATGAAACCACAACAAAAAGTTTAAACCAATCACTTTTTTTGTTAGAAGAATTTGTCCCCTTTGAAAGAGAACTGGCAATAATTGCAGCTCGTTCGGTAGAGGGAGAAATTGTAACTTATCCAGTGGTGGAAACCCAACAAGAACAACAAGTGTGTCGGCGGGTGATTGCGCCAGCCCAGATTACGCCTAATCAAGTAGCAGAAATCCAAGCGATCGCACATACTTTATTAAATAGCTTACAAGTAGTGGGAATTTTTGGAATTGAGCTATTTCTGGGTGCTGATGGCAAAATCCTGGTAAATGAAATTGCGCCTCGTACCCACAATTCTGGGCATTTTTCTATTGACGCCTGTGAAACTTCGCAGTTTGAGCAGCACCTGAGAGCAGTTTGTGGTTTACCTTTAGGGAATCCGGCTTTGCAGTGCGCTGGCGCTGTAATGGTGAACCTACTGGGGTATGAAAATTCTCACAGCGACTACCAAAGCCAGCGTCAACAAATAGCAGAAATTCCCCAGGCGCACGTTCACTGGTATGGGAAGACAGAATCACGTCCTGGGCGGAAGTTGGGACATGTTACCGTTTTGCTGGATAATCACGATACAGAATCGGCAGGTGCATACGCCAACAATATCGCCCACAGCATAGAATCTATCTGGTATCCCAGGTAAATAGATCGGAAAGTTTCGATATTGAACACACAACATCTTTTGAAAAGCTATAATGAGTGAGTTGCACTACGACGTTGGTGACTGCCATCAAGTTTTTTGATCTATGCCTTTAATGACAAGGGAGTCAACTGTTCTCGTGGCAGTATACCGGGCATGTACCCGGAAACTTTAAACGAGGAATTTAGGTTCCCACCTGGATAAACCCAGGTCATAAACTTAGGTAAAACGGCGTCGCGGTGAACTTAAAATTATTTGCCCCCAAAGTCAGTTAGAATTTGGGGGCTTTAATTATTTAAATCAGTTTAAAATAAGCGAACTGACAGTAAAGATTGGGATGTTTTTGGGAAACCTAGATACTGAGGTTTCAAGAATTAAGCCCTATGGTCAGCATTTCCGGATATCAAGTTAGCAAAGAACTCTACAACGGTTCTCGAACCTTGGTTTATCGAGCTAATCGAGAAACTGACCAAAAATCTGTAGTGATTAAGCTGATGAAAACTGCTTATCCCAGCTTCAGCGAGTTGGTACAGTTTCGCAACCAGTTCACCATCGCCAAAAATTTGAATCTACCTGGAATCATCCAAACCTATAGTCTGGAACCCTATCAGAATGGCTATGTGTTAGTGATGGAAGACTTTGGGGGAATTTCTCTTAAAGAATGGGGAGTAGGGAGTAGGGAGTGGGGAGTGGGGGGAAGCGTAGAATCTCTGATGGAGTTTTTACGAATTGCGATCGCACTGTGCAATACATTAGATATTCTAATTCGTTATCGGATCATTCACAAAGATATTAAACCTGCCAATATTTTAATTCATCCAGAAACTAAAGAAGTTAAGTTAATTGACTTTAGTATTGCATCTTTGTTGCCACGAGAAACTCAAAGCCTCATGAGTCTTAATGTCCTAGAAGGGACACTAGGCTATTTGTCTCCAGAGCAAACCGGACGAATGAATCGGGGGATTGATTACCGGACTGATTTTTATTCTCTGGGTGTAACTTTTTACGAATTACTAACAGGGCAATTACCATTTCAATCGCACGATCCGATGGAATTGGTACATTGTCATATTGCCAAACTTCCGCTTTTAGTACATGAGATTAATCCCCAAATTGCGCCTGTACTCTCATCGATTGTGAATAAACTGATGGCGAAAAATGCCGAAGACCGCTATCAGAGCGCATTGGGGCTGAAATATGATTTAGAAAATTGCTTACATCAACTCAAAGAAACGGGGGAAATTGCAAGTTTTCCGATTGCTCAACGGGATGTGTGCGATCGCTTTATTATCCCAGAAAAACTCTATGGTCGTGAGGCTGAAGTTGAAACTCTGCTCAAAGCCTTTGACCGCGTTACCAACAATCAGACAGAACTAATGCTGGTGGCTGGTTTTTCTGGCATTGGTAAAACTGCTTTGGTCAACGAGGTTCACAAACCCATTGTCCGGCAGAGGGGGTACTTTATTAAAGGGAAATATGACCAATTTAATCGTAATATTCCCTTTTCCGCTTTTGTGCAGGCATTTCGAGACTTAATGGGACAATTGCTCAGTGAAAGTGATGTTCAATTGTCAATTTGGAAAAATAAAATTTTACAAGTGCTGGGCGATGAGGGACAAGTTATTCTTGAGGTAATTCCCGAACTAGAACAAATTATTGGTCAACAACTACCTGCAACAGAACTTTCACCAAGTGCAGCCCAGAATCGCTTTAATTTACTTTTCCAAAAATTCATTCAGGTATTCACCACAAAAGAACATCCACTAGTAATTTTCCTTGATGATTTGCAGTGGGCTGATTCTGCATCACTCAAATTGATGCAGCTGCTGATGAGCGAGTCAGGAAGTGGATCTTTACTTTTAATTGGAGCTTATCGAGACAATGAAGTATCTACCGCACATCCGTTAATGTTGACTTTAACGGATATTGGCAAAGCAAATGCCACGATTCACAGCATTACTTTAGCCCCACTTACTAAAGCCAGTTTAAATCAATTGGTGGTTGATACCTTGACTTGTTCAGATAAAATTGCCCAACCACTAACTCGACTCGTATATCAAAAAACTCAAGGAAATCCATTTTTTGTAACACAATTTCTCAAAGTATTGTATGAAGATGGACTGATTACTTTTAATTTTGCTCAAGGACATTGGCAATGTGATATTGCTGCCGTGAAATCTCTGGCTCTCACCGATGATGTGGTAGAGTTCGTAGCATTACAATTGCAGAAGTTGCCAGCAGCAACGCAAAATGTGTTGAAATTAGCCGCGTGTATTGGCAACTCTTTTGATTTGCTAACCTTAGCAATTGTTTCTGAACAATCTGAAACCGAAACGGCAACATCTTTATGGCAAGCTTTGCAAGAAGGGTTAGTTTTACCTACTAGTGAAGTTTATAAATTCTTTCAAGATAATGGGCATGATTCTGGCTCAAATCCTTTAAATTCCAATTTCCAACTCCCTATCTACAAATTTTTACATGACCGTGTGCAGCAAGCTGCCTATTCGCTAATTCCAAATGAACAGAAACAATTTACGCATCTTAAAATTGGTCAATTACTCTTGCAAAATACCTCTGAGTCTCAGCAAGAAGAGCGAATTTTTGAGATTGTCAGTCAGTTAAATCGAGGAATATTGCTAATCACCCAACCGGCTGAACGTCAAAAATTAGCTCAGTTAAATCTGAATGCTGGTCGAAAAGCGAAAGAATCTACCGCTTATGGTGCTGCAATTCATTACTTATATTCTGGAATGCAGCTGCTAGCGATTAATAGTTGGGAAATTGCCTACGAATTGACTCGAAGTTTATACGAAGAAGCCGCCGAAGCTGCCTTTCTCAACAATGAATTTGAGCAGATGGAATCTCTTATCCAGGTCGTCATCGAAAAAACAACCACCTTACTGGATAGAGTAAAAGTTTATGAAGTGCAACTCCAAGCTTATCAGGTGCGGAATCAATCATTCAAAGCGATCGCAATTGGGCGTGAACTTCTGGCTCAACTTGGGGTAACATTACCTGAATCAGTAACACCTCCAGACATTCAGCAATCTGTAGTCAACACGCTCTCCACCTTGGCTGGCAGAAGTATTCAGGGCTTAGTTGATTTGCCATTGATGAATGATCCCAAAGCTTTGGTTGCTTTGCGGATTATGGCTAGCATCGCTCCCGCCATCCATCAGGCTGCGCCTTATCTGTTCCCAATTATTGCCTGCGAAGAGGTGAATGTATCTCTTGAATATGGCAATGCACCACTTTCTGCACCCGGATATGCAGATTTTGGAATTGTACTTAATATTTGTAATCAAATCGAGTCAGGCTACGAATTTGGCAAACTAGCTTTAATGCTTGTGGATAGATTTCAAGCAAAATCTGTTCAAAGCATGACTCTATTTAAAGTGGCTGCATTGAATCAATATAATAAACAACATATTCACACCTCAATTAGTTTATTACAGGAATCTCATACTTTTGGATTAGATACAGGCGACTTTTTTCATGTGCTGGCATCAATGATTTTCAAGTTATTCTATGTCTATTTAAGTGGCACAGAAGTTTTGGAAATTCTCTTAGCAGATATCAAAGCCTACGAGTCTAATTATGCCCAAAATCAGCGCTTATTAAATTGGTCGAATATAATCTATCAAAGCATTAATAATTTAACCGTATATAGTGATAATCCGGAGCATTTAATTGGTGAAGATTATCAAGATGAACAACTATTGTCTGCGCTCATTAAAGAAAATGACGAATTAACACTCCATGTATTTTTCCTAAGTAAATTAACACTCAGTTATTTGTTTGAGAATTTTCCGGCGGCAGTTGAAAATGGAAATCAGGGAGAGCAATACCTCAACGGTGGCGCAGGAATGCTATCTGTGCCTGTTTTCTACTATTACGATTCTTTATCTCGACTGGCTGTCTATCCAACGGCTGAACCGTCTCAACAAGAGCAATTACTTTTAAAGGTTGGCGAAAATCAGGAAAAATTGCAGTTTCGAGCCAAATTTGCACCGATGAATTTCCAGCACAAATTTGATTTAGTGGAAGCAGAACGGCATCGGGTTCTGGGCGAAAAAATGGCAGCAATGGAACTGTACGATCGCGCCATAACTCTAGCGAAAGAAAACGAATACATCCAAGAAGAAGCTTTGAGCAATGAGCTAGCTGCCAAGTTCTACCTCGACTGGGGCAAAGAAAAAATCGCTCAAGCTTATATGCAAGAAGCTTATTACTGCTATGCCCGTTGGGGCGCTAAAGCCAAAACTGAGGATTTAGAAAAACACTATCCTCAACTTCTTGCTTCCATCTTACAAGCGCAACTTAATCACTTTCAACTGAGTTCAACCGTCGATGGGTCATCATTCCCACATCAAACTATCCACACAAACCTTTCTAGCAGCAGTATTTCTGAAGCCCTCGATTTTGCCACCATCTTTAAAGTCTCACAAGCTCTCTCCAGTGAAATTCAATTAGAGCAATTGCTCACTACCCTCTTGCAAGTGGTGATGGAAAATGCTGGAGCGAAAAAAGCTGCCCTACTTGTACTCGAACAGGGCAACTTAATGGTTAAAGCTGTAGCCACCATCAATGAAGGGGTGACTCTAGTATCTGTACCATTGTCAAGCAGCCAAAACATTCCGATCGCATTGGTAAACTATGTCAAACACAGCTTAAAAACTGTAGTGCTGGATGATGCAACAGTAAAAAACGATTTTATTACTGACCAATATTTGATGCAGCAACAACCCAAAAGTGTGTTGTGTACGCCGATTTTGCGTCATGGTCAATTAATCGGGTTACTATATCTGGAAAATAAGTTGACGATTGGGGCATTTACAAGCGATCGCACCGAAATTATCCAACTACTATGCGCTCAAGCCGCCATTTCTCTAGAAAATGCCCGTCTTTATCAAGAATCTCAAAATTATGCCCATCAATTAGAGCGATCGCTCGCTCAACTTCGTGCTAGCGAAGCCCGCTTCCAGAAACTCGCTGATAATATTCCTGGGGCAATTTACCAACTACGTTTAAATGCTGACGGTTCAGCTTCAATGCCCTACGTCAGTTCTGGCTGCTACAACCTTTATCAGGTGACAGCAGAGGAAATAATGACAGGAACGCAGAATCTTCGTTCTATGGAACATCCAGATGATTTTGCCAGCATTCAGCAGGCGATGAGCTACTCTGCTGAAAATATCACACCATTTCGACACGAATGGCGAATTATCACATCTTCAGGAACCATAAAATGGCTTCAAGGTGCATCTCAACCAGAGCGACAAGCTGATGGCTCGATTATATGGGATGGCGTAATCATAGATATTAGCGAACGCAAACTTGCTGAAGCCGCACTACAAGAGTCTGAAGCTGATTTACGGCACAAATCTCACGATTTAGAAGAAGCGCTGCAAAATTTCCAACAAGCCCAATTACAAATGGTGCAAAATGAAAAAATGGCAACCTTGGGTAATTTGGTTGCTGGGGTGGCACATGAAATTAATAACCCGATTGGATTTCTCAAAGGCAGCCTTAACAATGCCGAAGATTATATTCAAGACTTACTCGCCCATATCCAATGCTACCAACAACATCATCCCAATCCGGCGATCGCAGTCATTGAGCATGGCGAAGAAATTGACCTAGAATTCCTGACTGAGGACTTACCAAAGCTAGTAGGCTCAATGAAGGTAGCTTCAGAAAGGATCAAAGATATTAGCATCAGTCTCCGTACCTTCTCCAGGGCCGATACAACCGAAAAAGTTGCTTGTAACCTCCATGAAGGGATTGAGAGTACCCTGTTAATTTTGAAGTATCGCCTCAAAGCTAACGAAAAACGTCCAGCAATTGAAGTTATCACTGAATACGGAAAATTACCACCAGTTAAGTGCTTTTTAGGACAGTTAAATCAAGTATTCATGAACATCCTCGCTAACGCAATTGATGCCTTAGATACATCCATTGAGGGGCGTTCTTTTGCCCAAATGCAAGCCGATCGTCAGCAAATACTGATTCACACCGAAGTATCCAGTGAGCAAAACATGGTGATAATTCGCATCAAAGATAACGGTCATGGGATGCCAGAGGAGATTAGAGCAAGGATCTTTGACCACCTATTTACAACGAAAGAGGTTGGGAAAGGAACAGGATTAGGACTCGCGATCGCTCGTCAAATTGTCGAAGAAACCCATAATGGGCGGTTGATCTGCAATTCTGTGCTTGGCGAAGGAACAGAATTTGTCATTGAGATTCCAGTCTTTTAACTAATTTGCAATTTTCCTTTCAATGCATAACGCTTCTAATTTTTCGGTAATCTGGAGAACAGGAACAGCATAATTCTACTAAATCTGTATAACTTGATTCTAAATGAGGTAGCGTTCAGAGTTAAGATTACAAAATCGCATTAAATTGTGGTTAAAACTACAAAAAATTGTTAAAACAACTAACTAATACCGTATTTCCAGCCTCGATCTTCCGACTAGAGAGTGGTTTAACTTTTATTCATCAAGAAATTCCCACTACTCCTGTAGTTGTGGCTGATGTTTGGGTACGTGCTGGAGCCAGCTTAGAGCCAAAACCGTGGTTTGGCATGGCGCACTTTTTAGAACACATGATTTTTAAAGGTACGGCGACGCTACCCCCTGGAATGTTCGATTCCAAAGTTGAAAACCGGGGTGGCGTCAGTAATGCAGCGACAAGCTATGATTATGCTCATTATTCACTCACCACAGCTGCTCCTTATTTAAAAGATACTCTGCCCTACTTGGGAGAACTACTACTCAATGCGGCAATTCCAGAAGATGAATTTAGCCGAGAACGGGATGTAGTGCTAGAAGAAATTCGCTCTTGTCAAGACGATTCCGACTGGATAGGATTTCAAGCTTTAATTCAAAGCATCTATCCGCATCACCCTTATGGACGTTCGGTGTTGGGCACTGAGCAAGAACTGATGCAGCAATCGCCAGAAGCAATGCGCTGTTTTCATCACGCCCACTATCAGCCGGAAAATATGACGGTGGTAATTGCCGGGGGTATAGCCCAGCAACCAGCTTGGGACATGGTAAATCATTCCTTTGCTGATTTTGCCGAACGCTCTAATTGTCCGCAATTTGAGAAAGTGGCAAAGCCAGTAATAACAGGAATTCACCGTCAAGAACTATGTTTACCACGCATAGAGCAAGCGCGATTGTTAATGGCGTGGCTGGTACCTGGAGTAGAAGATATCCGTACTAGCTATGGTTTAGATTTGTTGTCGGTGTTATTGGCAGAAGGGCGGACTTCACGTTTAGTGCGCGATTTGCGAGAAGATTTGCAGTTGGTACAAGGAATTTGCAGTAGTTTTTCTCTACAACGAGAATCGAGTTTATTTACAATTACTGCTTGGTTAGAACCAGAAAATCTTGAGGAAGTTGAGTCCTTAATTTGCGCTCATCTAGATGATTTGCAGACTACAGGAATTAGTGAACAGGAACTTGCTCGTACACGCAGGCTGCTATGTAATGAATATGCGTTTTCTACCGAAACGCCAAATCAACTTACAGGGCTTTATGGATATTACAATACCATCGCCCAAGCTGAATTAGCTGTGACATATCCCCAGCAGATTCAGTCTTTTAATGCCCAAGAATTGCAAAAATTAGCTAAACAGTATCTATCGCCGGAGAATTATGCGGTTACTGTACTTAAACCATGTTAGTCATTAGTTATTAGTCATTAGTCATTAGCAAAAGACAAATGACAAAAGATAAGTGACAAAGGACAAATGACAAATGACAAATGACAAAGGACAAATGACAACCTTGCTGCAAAAATCACCTATCCATCGCACCGTATTAAATAATGGCATTGTCGTCCTAGTGGCAGAAAATCCGGCCGCGGACATTATTGCAGCAAGAATCTTTGTGCGTGCCGGTAGTTGTAACGAAAACCGGGAACAAGCAGGGTTAGCACATTTGTTATCAGCAGTGATGACAAAGGGATGTGATGGACTTTCTAGCTTGGAAATTGCAGAAAAAGTGGAGTCTGTAGGGGCGAGTTTGAGTGCGGATGCTGGCACTGATTATTTTTTGCTATCTTTCAAAACGGTAACATCCGATTTTAGGGAAATTTTAACATTGGCAGGACGGATTTTGCGATCGCCTACTTTTCCCGAAACTCAAGTGGAATTAGAACGGCGTTTAGCACTCCAGGATATTCGTTCCCAAAAAGAACAACCGTTCAATGTCGCCTTTGAACAAATGCGGCAGGTAATGTACCAAAATCATCCCTATGCTACATCAGTGCTGGGAGATGAAACCACTATGAGTAGCTTAACTCGTGCAGATTTAGTGGAATATCACCAAACTTATTTCCGTCCAGATAATGTAGTAATTAGTATTGCCGGTAGAGTCACACCCACAGATGCAGCAGCGTTGGTGGAAGAAGTTTTTGGTGATTGGCAAGCACCAGTCCAAGCCCTACCAATACTGAATTTACCTGAGATTAAGGTGGAACCACAGGTAAGGGTTAAGCCGGTACAGACACAACAATCAATCGTGATGCTTGGGTATTTGGGAACATCGGTGAGTTCTGTTGACTACGCCGCCCTAAAGTTGCTGTGTACCTACTTGGGAAATGGGCTTTCTAGCCGCTTGTTTGTCGAATTACGGGAAAAACGCGGTTTAGCTTATGAAGTATCCGCCTTTTACTCCACAAGGCTATTTCCAGCCTCATTTGTAGTTTATATGGGTACAGCACCAGAAAATACCAGCATCGCCCTAGAAGGACTACGTACAGAAGTAGATTTATTGTCTACCGCCGAAATATCCGAAAGCGCACTCCAAGCCGCTAAAAACAAGATCCTGGGACAGTACGCCTTGGGTAAACAAACGAACGGGCAAATTGCTCAGATATACGGCTGGTATGAAATTTTGGGCTTAGGAATTGATTTTGACACAAAATTTCAAGAATTGATTGCGGCTGTTACTGCCAAGGATGCAATTGCATCAGCTTGTAAGTATTTAAAAGAGCCTTACTTGTCTTTGGTTGGTCAAGAAGAAGCAATTAATGGAGCGATCGCTTAACTGAGAATGTGCAATCGTAAAATATAGCAGCTGTTTTTTAGACAAAGCGGCTGTACCATTAGCATGAGAATATTCTGGGAGTGAATTCCATGCAAAGCAGCCTGACAGCAAGTATTTTGAGTTACTTAAAATTACTAGACCCAACTGTAAATCGCTGTAGAATGGAAAAACGGCCAAAGGGTTGGTGGGCAAAGAGGTCTAAATCTTTATTAGCCATTGAAATACTCTTGTTCTCCACTACGCCTCTGCTGATTACCTCAACGGCTGTAGTATCAATAGCAGCGCCACAAAAAATTGCCCAAGTAAATCCTGGAGACAGCATCAACCGCCCTATCCTCAAAGTTGGTAGCCAAGGCGAACGCGTATCTGAACTTCAAGCAGCTCTAAAACTTTTGGGTTTTTATTCTGGTGCCGTAGATGGTACATATAGTGAGAATACGGCAAATGCTGTTGCCCGTTTTAAACAAGCCGCTGGCTTGAATCCAGATGGCATTGTGGATGCCAGCACTTGGCAACGACTTTTTCCTAATCAAGCAGTAGCAGTATCAACCATCCCTTCATCCCAGCCAAGATTTAACTCAGCTACGAATTTTCCTGTTCCAACCCAGGCTAGCAACCTCACCAATGTTACAAATCCCACCCCCCCCAGACAAGCTGTAACACAAGTTCCGACTAAACCCGAACCAAGACCTACTACCACAAGACAAGCTGCGACTAGCCCTAGACCAAAACCTACCCCAAAAAAAGCTGTAAGACCAGTTGCTAACAGCCCTGAGCCAAGACCTGCTACCCCAAGAAAAACTACGACTTCAAGCACACAAAAAACGCCGAATCGCACTACATCAACTACACGGACTGGGCAAACTGCTCGAACTCAGTCAAACACAACAACTAAGCGAACCCCTGGTATTCAATACACCTCAGAAGGATTGCCAATTTTGCGTATAGGATTACGTGGTTCTGAAGTTGTTAAGTTGCAACAACAACTGAAAAAGCTTGGTTTCTTGAAAGGTAATGCCGATGGAGACTTTGGCGAGACAACCGAAGCAGCTGTGAAAGCTGCACAAAAGCGCTATGGTTTAGAACCTGACGGTGTAGTTGGTGGCTCTACCTGGGAGGTTCTTTTGCGGCGTTAGGCTTATCTCTACTCTTAAAGCTTTGAATAGGGTATGAAAGTTAATGTTTTAAAAATCTAAAATTTAGATTCTTAGCGCCTTGGGTCGGTAGTCGCTCATGGGAAAACCGTAGACGCTCTCTACTAGACGCTACGCATAGCTCGTTTCCCCTTAGGAGTACGGGCGCTCCTATGGCGGGTGTCTCCTCTTCTCTGCGTTCCCTGCGGGACGCTTTGCTTCCTCGGAGGGGTAGGTGCGGCGTGTCGCAGACAGATGCGGAGCGTACCGTAGGCAAGTGGTACGGCAAGACTCAATACTTCTCGGTTAAGGGGAAAAGGGGAAAGGGAAAAAGGGAAAGAAAAAA